>URVK01000208.1 GCA_900551305.1 uncultured Collinsella sp. | reverse complement strand
CGGGTTCATCGGCTCGCCGTCGGCGCGCTCGTAGGGGTACACGTCGCAGATCGCGACCTCCTCTAGCGATTGCATGCGCGGGCCTCCTCGTCTACGACCACGCGGCACTCCATGCCCACCAGGCGGGCGCGGCACGCCACGCGGGCCACCTCGCCCATGAGCGCGATGCGCTTGGTGGGCACGGGGCCGTTCTTGATTTGCGCGGCCATGCAGGCGGCCCCCATGTTGAACGCCTGGCGCATGGCGGCGTCGAAGCCGCCGTCGCCCGGCTCGGGCACGGGGACGGCGCGCTCGATGCGCTTCAGGATGCTGTCCACCGTCTTGTCCGCGACGGTCTTGCTGATGATTTCCGTGAGCATTTGGGTCTCCTAACTGGGAAAACTAAAAGTGATAAAAACTTTTCAGGATTTCGGAACTTTTTTCTCTATGCGCTCCTTGCGCTTCTGCGCCGCCTTGACCCTGCGGTACAGGTAACGGCACAGCCACCGTTCCATGGCCTCGTCGTGCGCCTCTGCTGCCTTGTCGGCGGCGTAGCGGCTCATGCCCGAGGTGTCCGGGGCCTGCGGCATGGGGTCGGCGCGGCTCTCTCGGCCGCACTCGGTGCGCTCGTAGGTGCGGCGCTCCTCTGCGGTCAGCCTCGGCAGCAGCTCGGCTATGCGGGCCTCTATGGCCTCAAGCTGCTGCTGGCGTCTGCACGGTTCGCAGATGCCGTCCTTGCCGAGGGTCGCCCTGCGGCACCCGCACGACGGGCACAGCTCCAGGCGGTGGCGGTAGCAGCGCAGGGACACGCCGCTGGCGTTGATCACGCGCCGCGCGTTATCCAACTGGTTCTTGGACAGCCGCAGCTCGCGGCGAATCTCGCGGGCGGGCACCTTTCCCGCCAGCTCGGCTATGCGGTCGAGGTCGGCCTTGCGCCACGCCCTGTGTGGCCTGCCCTTGTCTCGGCGGGTCACTCGTCGCTCACCTCCACGACCACGCGGGGGCGCGCCCTGTCGGTGGGCACCCTGTCGGGGCACTGCTCCACGTACTTGCGGGAGTCGTCCTTGATTACGCCCGCCGCCACCAGGCCGTCGAGCACGAACTTGCGCGCGAAGCCCACGTTGTCGGCGTCGCGGCGCATGTCGGGCTCGTAGAACGTGGTGCGCACGGTCACCCGGCGCTCGAAGCGCGGCGCTCGCTGCTGCATGGCCGCCGCCCTCACGCGCGCCGTCTCGCGCTTCTTCATGGCCGCCGCCTTGTAGCGGTTGGCGCGCTCGGCGCTGATGTAGTCGTTCAGGCTCGGCATTCGGCCCTCGACCGTGACGGTGCACCTCATTGCGCGCCCCCGTCGTAGATGCCCTGCGCCTCGGTTAGCGTGGAGGCGGCGAAAACGGCTGGGCCCACGATGGCCTCCCACCCGCAAGACGTGCCCACCAGGTCCACGGAGTCCACCGGCGTGCGGCGGAAGCTCACGGCGGCCAGCATGGAGGGGCGCTGCAGCACCATGTAGCGGGACAGCACGCTCCACAGGTTGTGGTCGCGCTTGAACTCGCTGGCCTCGCTCACGGTCATGCCGTTCTGGCACGCCAGGGTGTACACGTTGTCGCGCTGGATGACGTGGCCCTCCAGCATCAGGCGGTAGCAGATGCGGCGCAGCTTCGCCCATGTATCGGGGTTCGAGGCAACCCAGCCGCACGCCTTGGCCACGAGGGCCTGGGCCTTGGCGTCTACCTCGGCCATGCTGTTGCCTCCAGCGCCCATGTGGCGGCGATGCACGCGCAGACGAACAGGGCGGCGAAAACGGCCTGCAGCCTCTCGCGGCGCTGCTCGGGTGTTACACTGGTCTCGGTTCGGAAGTGAACCGTTGCGGTGCGCGTCTTTCGCTTGCCGGCTGCGACGCGCACCCTCTTTTCCTTGATCTTTTCCATTCCTGGAACTTCCTCTCGTTCTCTGGGTCCTTGTAGAACTCGCGCATCATGGCGGCGCACTCGTCGCACATGGCGCGCTGTATCGGGGTCATTCGCCCGCGACGCCCGGCAGAAGCGGCAGGGCGTCCTCGTAGGCGACCTCACCGGTGTCCCTATCCACGAACATCACCTCCTGGTCGTCGTACACGTGGATGTTGAGCATCTGCCCCGTGAACTCCACCAGCTTGGGGATGAAGTCACGGAACTTCGGGTCCAGCTCAAACTGCAGCACGCACTTGCCGCTCTTCACGTTGAGGGCGGTGAACCCCCCCGTACGGTCACCTCGTTCAGCATGGCCTACTCCTTCTCGTCGTACGCGGTGTCGCGCGCGATGGTCTTGAAGTCGGTGCTCCAGCCCTTGCCGTTCACGCTGAACTGCACGGAGCTGTAGACGTTGAACTGCATGCCGCCGAGCTCGAACCACGTCGTGCTCGCCTCCAGAAGCTCGATGCCGCTCGTCTGGAAGCCCCACATGGCCGCGATGCGGCGCTTGAGGCTGACGTGCGTCTCCTCCATGCAGCCGTTCTCGGCCAGCTCGAAGCTGACGGCCACGCGCTTGCGGTCGTCGACGAGGTGGTCGAGCGTTTTGCCGATGATCTCGGCGACGAACTCGGGCTGGTGGCTCTTGGTGGTCATGGTGTGTCTCCTTTTCTGATAGGTAAATCTAATTACAGTTTGAAGCGAAAAAAATTTCTTCGGGTTTGTAGCCCAAGAAGTCGGCGGCCTTTTTAGCCGTCTCGATGCGCATACGGTCGGGGTGGTCTTCATAAACATCGTATGTAGGTCCTGAAATGCCCAGATGTTCAGCCATTGCCTTCTTGGTTACGCCCTTGCTCATGCGCGCCTGCTTGAGTGACTTCATACTCCCTCCTTTCTGTCCATAACTGTAATTAATCTTCAGAACACGGTCAAGATTAATTTTGGTAAAATTGAAAATAAATTTAAGTCCTGGAAGGAGTTAAGATGCCGATATCCGACAACATAAAGAAGTTACGGCAGATTTTCGACGTTACCCAGGATGAACTGGGTGAGATTGCAGGTGTAACAGGTAACGCCGTTTCGCAGTGGGAAAATGGCCGCTCCGAACCTCGTATGGGAGCTATTGAGCGCATGGCGGCCTGCTATCAGATTAGTAAGTCACACCTTATAGAAGACGGCGGAATGGATCAGATTGACCCC
>URVK01000207.1 GCA_900551305.1 uncultured Collinsella sp. | reverse complement strand
CGCCGCTGCAGCAAGCCCGACCAGCCCCAGCTGGTGGGCTTCGGTGCCGCCGTTGGTCAAAACAATCTCGGACGGGCGAACGCGTGCGCCAAAGCTGCGGGCAATCTCGCGACGCGCCACTTCCAGGCGTGCAGCGGCCTTGCGGCCGAGCGAGTGCAGCGAGTTGGGGTTGACGCCCGCTAGCTCGCTATCGTCGTACTCACGCTGCGCAAGGCGCGCCTCGGCGCGCATGGGCGTCGAGGCGGCGTAGTCAAGATTCACGGGTATGCGGTTTTGACCTGCGGTCATAAGGGTTTATGCCTCCTGTGCAGCCTCGTTGCCCAGCTTCTGCAGCAGCGCAACCTCGGCAGCGGGATCTTCGGACTTAAATACGGCAGAACCGGCCACCAGGATATTTGCGCCGGCCTTGACGACCTCGGCAATGTTCTTGGAAGAAATGCCACCGTCGACCTCGATGAGGGGCGAAACGCCGTGACGCTCGCACATGGCCTTGAGCTCTTGGAGCTTAGCGATGGTGCCCGGGATAAAGCTCTGGCCGCCAAAGCCGGGGTTCACGCTCATGAGCAGCACCATGTCGACAACGTCGATGATGCTTTCGAGCACGCAGACGGGCGTGGCGGGGTTGAGTACCACGCCGGCCTTGACGCCGCGCTGCTGCAGATGCGTGAGCGTGCGGTGCAGGTGCGCGGAGGCCTCGTAGTGCACGGTGATCATATCGGCACCGGCATCGGCATACCAATCGACGGTATCGTCGGGATTCGACACCATGAGGTGCGCGTCGACCGGCACGTCGGTGGAGCGCTTGACGGCCTTAAGAATGTCAACGCCAAAGGTGAGGTTACCGGTAAAGTGACCGTCCATGACGTCGAAGTGCACGTAGTCGGCGCCGGCAATCTTGTCGAGCTCACCCTTCAGGTTGGCCATGTCGGCCGAGAGGATGGACGGAGCGATTTTGATGGAACCCATGGTAGTAGCCTTTCTGCGCTAGTCGGCGAGTCCGTAGAACTCTTGAGAGGGGACGCGGTCGGTGAGAATCTCGAGCGCCCTATCCAAAGTAACACCGTTGTAGAGCGTTTGCTCCACGGCAAAGGTGAGCGGAATGTCTACGCCCAGTGAACGGGCGAGTTCGCTGACACTGCGGGCCGCGACGGCACCCTCGACCACCATATGCGTGCGGGCCTGGTACTCGTCGAGCGACACGCCGTGGGCAAACTCGAAGCCAAAGGTGCGGTTGCGCGAATGCTCGGAGGTGCAGGTGGCGATAAGGTCGCCCATGCCGGCAAGTCCCATGCAAGTCATGGCCTGACCGCCGCGGGCGTGCACCAGGCGGCTGATCTCTGCCAGGCCGCGCGTCATGATAAGAGCAAGCGTGTTGTCGCCCGCGCCGGTACCGGCAGAGATGCCGCACACGATAGCGATGACGTTTTTCATGGCGCCGCAGACCTCGACGCCGGTCATGTCCTGCGACAGGTAGATGCGGAAGGCCGTGGACAGGAGCAAGTCCTTAAAGGTCTCCCCTATCTGCTGGTCTTCACTGGCGATGACGGCGGCAGAAAGTCCGCCGCGGCAGATCTCCTCGGCATGGTTGGGGCCCGAAAGCGCCGCCACGCGCGTCTCGTTACCAATCTCGCTGGCGATGACCTCGCTCATGAGCAGGCCGGACTCGGGCTCGATGCCCTTGGTGAGGCACAGAACCGGCGTCTCGTCCGCGATGAACGGCGCCGCCTGGTGGCAGACGTCGCGCAGATGCGTCGAAGGCACGGCAAAGATGATCGCATCAGCACCGTCGAGCGCCTGGGCCAGGTTCGTCGTGGCGACAACGTTTTCCGGCAGCACGTAGTCCACAAGATAGCGGGGGTTGCGATGCTCGCCGTTAATGCCGGCGGCCGTTTGCTCGCTATGGCCCCACATGGTCACGCGCTCGGCTCGCGCGGCGGCAAGGCCGGCGACGGCGGTTCCCCAGGAGCCGGAGCCAATCAGCGCAACATTCATGACTCTCTCCTACTTATCGTCGGGCTCGGTGACGCGCTTGGTAAACGAGAGCTTGGACTCCTTACCGGTCATGAGCTTTTTGATGTTCGCGCGATGGGCCCATACCACGGTGATGCCGATCATCGCCATGCAAAACTTAAGGCCTAGGCTGCCGTACGGAAAGACCGCGCAGACGGCGATGGGAAGACCGATGGCCGCGGCAAGCGAGCCCACCGACACAAATTTGGTGATGGCGACGGCCACGATAAACATGCCCAGCAGCGACAGTCCGATGGGCCAATACCAGGCGAGGATGACGCCCAGACCGACCGCGATGCCCTTGCCGCCGTGGAAGTTGAGGTAGGGCGAGAAGATGTGGCCCCACACGGCTGCCAGGCAAATGACGCCGAGCATCCAATCGCCGGGGGCTCCAGGCGCCATGATGCTCACATGGAAACCATAGCCCACGCCCGCGATAAGCGGACGGGCGATAAGGACGCAGATGGCGCCCTTCAGGCAGTCGAGCAGCAGCGTGAGCGCGGCCACCTTGGGGCCGGCTACGCGCAGGGCGTTGGTGGTGCCGATGTTGCCGGAGCCCGCTTTGCGAATGTCCGTGTGGTTAAACACACGGCCCAGGATCAGGCCAAACGGAATCGCTCCGATAAAGAACGAGACCACGGCGCAGATGGCGGTCAGCAGAATCGGATTATGCATCCTTTTGCTCCTTCTTCCTAAAGAAGAGTCGAATGGGCGTGCCGGAAAAATCGAAGGTCGAGCGCATACGGTTCTCCACGTAGCGCTGGTAGGTGTCGTTGACCAGGTCGCTGTGGTTGACGAAGAACGTAAACGTCGGCGGGTTGACGCCCGTCTGGGTCACGTAGTGCATGCGCAGGCGGCGCTTGCCGTCCACCACGGTGTGGCCGAACTCGCGTAGGTCGGTGAGGAACGTGTTGAGGCGCGAGGTGGTGATCTTTTGCGAGCGCGTCTTTTCGGCCGCGTCGACCATCGCCCAGATCTTCTCGACGCTGCGGCCGGTCAGGGCCGAGATGCGCAGGTACTGAGCCCAGGGAGCCATGACGCCCAGACGGCGGTCGACGGTCTCCATGCAGGCCTCGCGCTTGCGGTCGTCGTCGAGCAAGTCCCACTTGTTGAGCAACACCACGATGGC
>URVK01000206.1 GCA_900551305.1 uncultured Collinsella sp. | reverse complement strand
CGGCGGCGGCCTCTCCATGCAGGAGGCGGAATACGAGGAGCACGCCACCAGTCGCGACTATCTTTGGAACACCCTCGGCACCGCCGTGTGGGGTTTGGCGTTTCCGCTGCTCACCATCGTGTCTACGCAACTCGTGGGCGCCGAAGAAGCAGGCAAATTCTCCATCGCCTTTGTCACCGGCACGCTCATCATGATCGCGTGCAACTACGGCGTGCGCAATTTCCAGGTCTCGGACATCGACGAAAAGACGTCCTTTGCCTCCTACCAGCTCAACCGCTGGCTTTGCGGAGCGCTCGCCCTAGGCTGCGGCCTCATGTACAGCAGCGCCCGCGGCTATGACACGCAGATGGCGACGATCGGCCTGGGCGTCTACCTGTATAAGGTCATCGACGGCGTCGCCGACGTGTACGAAGGCCGCCTGCAGCAGGCCGACAAGCTCTACCTGGCTGGCATGAGCCAAACGCTACGCTCCGTCGGCGTCATCGCGGTCTTTAGCGTGGCACTGTTCCTCACGCGCAGCATGTCCATCGCGGCCATGGCCATGGGCATTGCCGCGATCGCCTCGCTCGTGCTGGTCACCGCGCCGCTCGCCCTGCTCGAGACCGAAAAATCCCGCCGCGTGAGCCTGCGCGAGGTCGGCCACCTGTTTGTCCATTGCGCCCCACTCTTTGGCGCGCTATTCCTGTTCAACCTTATCGAGAGCATGCCCAAGTTTGTGATGGAAGGAACACTGGCCTACAAATACCAGCTGTACTTTAATGCCCTGTTTTTTCCAGCTCAGGCTATTCTGTTGAGCATTGGATTTGTCTATAAACCGCAGCTCCTGCGCTTGTCGAGCATTTGGGCTAATCCTCGCAAGCGTCGTCGCTTTGACCTGATTATTGTTGCTGTTATGGCGCTGATCGTGGTCATCACCGGCGTGTGCGCCGCATTTATGGCCGGTCCCGGCATTCCCCTCATGAGCTATATGTACGGCCTCAACTTTGAGCGCTACCGCACATTGGCGCTGCTGATGGTCGTCGCCGGCGGCATCACCGCGGCCATCGACTTTATCTACGCCATCATCACAGTGCTGCGCCACGCTGGAGACGTCACCAAGATCTACCTGATCTGCTTTGCCGTGAGCGTGGTGCTCCCGGTGATCCTGATTAAGCTGCTGGGTATGATGGGCGCTGTGGTGAGCTACCTAGCCATCATGGTCCTACTCCTGGTGCTACTGATTATCGAGTACGCCCACATCCGCCAACGCATTGAGCGCGACCGCAACCCCTACGGCGCCTAATTAGCTGCCCACGGTCACCGGAATTTGCGATGGAATCACCCCGGCTGGGGTCACATTGCGAACAATATGCATCACGCAAAACTAAGTGAGTAGACTTTTACCGAATCCCCGACCACACCGACAGAGCACAAGTCTTTGACCTGCGGTTTTATTGAGGCAAATATGTTGGGTGCTCGGCATTTCCAAAAAAGTCTACTCACTTAGCCAGAGGGCAGCCAAAAAAGAACCGCCGCGACGTCGTTTGACTCCGTTGCGACGGTTTTTCGAGCATTTTCGCGCTGTCGAGGACGCAGACGCTCCTCATTTCTAGCGCTTACCGAGCAAGAAGGCGCTACTCTCCGAAAGTAGTCAAAAAAGCCCCGTCCCAAATTAGCTACGGTAGATCGGCGGAACAAGGTTATTCGCCCGGGTTGATGTTCGCGTAGAACTCCGCCCCATCATCGAGCCGCAGGATGCCCACGCGACCGAACTCGGAGCCGGTGGCGGCGGCGCAGTCGATATCGATACGATCGGGCACACCGGCAGTGTCCTCGCCGCCCAAGCGCACGATCTGCCCGCGTCCCGATTCCTCATCGAGCCCCGCCAGACCACCGACCTCGCAATAGCGCCCAAGCGATACCGTGGGCGTGTGGCCGCTCACCACGACCGGGCCCTTGCCCTCGGCAGAAAGCAGCCCGGTCGGCACATCCCAATAGCCGTGACGAATCCATAGCAGGTCATCGGACGACTGCACCGCGAGCATCTGCTGCAGCAGCTCGCGATCGGCACCCACCGCTCCGACGCCGTCGCCGCAATCGACACCATGCTCAAGCAAAAACGCACGCGCCGCCTCGGTCTGAATGCCGGCGTGCACCAGCAGGTACGGCCGCTCGGCAGTCTCGACCACCGCGTAGAGCGGCAGCGCGGCCATCCATCGCACGAGCTCCTCGTATGCCTCAAATTCCATGTCGTTGAGCTGCTCGCGCGTCGTCCAGCCACCGTTGATATCCCAGGTCTCGGCATCGAGCGGATCCTGGCCAATGATGGCATCGAGCATGATCTGCTCGTGATTGCCCTTGAGCACGCGGGCGTTGGGCAGCGAGCGCACGAGCTTAATAACGCCGACCGGATCGGGCCCGCGATCGATCATGTCGCCCAGCACGTACAGCGTGTCGTCGGACGTCAACGAGATCTTAGACAGGGCCTCGTCAAGCGCACGCACGTGCCCGTGAGCATCAGATGTCACATAGATCGCCATGGTACGCCTCTCCTTGCATTGCGGCCGAAGCCCGGTGCCGCAACTAAAACTTCAAGTTGAACTTAAACGTTACCCATTGTACTCCGTTGCAATAAAGCTGGAAAGGGTTTCCGAGCAGAGGCAAAGACGGCAGCCGTCTATGACGATATCGCGCACGCCCGCAATCCAACCCCATAAACCCACCATCTTTGGGTACAAATAACCACAGACAACTGACCGTGCCACGCCAACCACCCAGGAGCGGACACTATCCATGAACCAGATCCTTCTCTTTATCGGCCTCGTCATCATTTTGTGCCTGACCATCAAACCCGTCGGCAAAAAACTCCCCTTCCCCACCCTGCTCATCTTTATCGCGCTGGGCATGCGGCGTGCGCGCACCGGCCCGGCGCACATCGACTTTAGCGACTACGCGCTCACCGAAACCGTCTGCAGCACGGCGCTGCTGTTCATCATGTTCTACGGCGGCTTTAACACCAACATCGACCGCGCCAAGCCCGTCGCCGTGCCCGCGGTGTTGCTGAGCACGCTCGGCGTCGTCATCACCGCAGGCATCACCGGCGTGTTCGCCCACTTTGTGCTGGGCTTCGACTGGATCGGCGGCCTGCTGCTGGGATCAGTCGTGGCATCCACCGACG
>URVK01000205.1 GCA_900551305.1 uncultured Collinsella sp. | reverse complement strand
TGGTGGTGGATCGCCCTTGCCCACGCGCGGGCTTCCACCCGGCGGCAAGAACAGGCGCAGACACTCGGAAAGCGTCGCGACATACTCGCGGCTCATCCAACGCGCAATGCGGGCGGCTTCGGCGGTAAAGAGCGGCTTGCTGAGGATAGCCTCGATAGGCTTGATGCGCGCGGGATCGAGAGCATCGTTACCTTGCAGGTTGGCAAGCTCGGGCGCGATGTCGACGATGTAGCCCGCAGCCGCACGGTTGCCAAAATGGACTAGGACGGTGGAGCCGATCTGGGCATCGTTGACAAGGAACTGCGGAATGCCGTAGGCAAACGGCTCGGACAGCGCACGGGTCGGGATGTCGAGAACCACGCTCGCATAGGCGGCGACAGGTTCGGGTGCGGGCTCGGGCTGCGCCGGGGCGGCGGCAGGGGCCGCGGACTTCGGAGCTTCCTTAGGTTCCGGCGACCCAAACAGCGACAGTTGCTCGGCCATGGCCCCAGCACCTCCTATCCCATACGTCTTTAGAAACAAGAGCCCCGCTCGGGTGAACGGGGCTCGAATACATGCGTTTACGCAGCTGCTACAGCGCCATCGTGCGGGCGCGGTCGATGCGCGCCAGGCAGTCGTCGCGACCGACGAGCGCCATGGTCTCGCCCAGCGGGGGGCTCACCATGTTGCCGCAGACGGCGACGCGCACAGCTTGGAACACCACGCGCTTCTTGAGGTCCATCTGCTCGGGCAGCGGCTCAAGCGCGGCGTCGATGTTGGCAGCCGTCCACTCGTCCACGCCCTCGAGCGCAGCCTTGGCGGCGTCCAGAATGGCACCCATGCCTTCCTTGGCAAGGCCCTTGTTGACAGACTTCTCGTCATACTCGAGCGTCTCGGCCGTAGCAAAGATGGGAGCGGCGACGGTCACGGCGTCGGCCGGCATCTTGGTGCGCGGCTTGACGATGGCAGCGAGCGCGTCGATCCAATCCTCGCCGTACTCGACATTACCCTCGATGAGACCCGCCTCGTGCAGCTCAGGAACCATGATCTCGTCGGCAAACTGAGCATCGGACATGCCGTTGATGTACTCAGCATTGACCCAGTCGAGCTTCTTGGGGTCGAAGGTCGCGGGGTTCTTGGAGATGCGGTCGAGCGAGAACTTGCTGGCCAGGACATCGCGCGGGATGATCGTGGTCTCGCCGTCGAGCGACCAGCCGAGCAGCGCCAGGTAGTTGACGAAGGCGTCGGACAGGTAGCCGGCGTCGCGGTACTCCTCCACCGAGGTGGCGCCGTGGCGCTTGGAGAGCTTCTTGCCGTCGGCGCCCAGGATCATGGAGATGTGGGCGAACGTGGGCACGGGAGCGCCGAGGGCCTCGTAGACCATGACCTGACGCGGGGTGTTGGACAGATGGTCGTCGCCACGGATGACATGGGTGATCTTCATCATGGCGTCGTCGACGACGGTCGCGAAGTTGTACGTGGGCGTGCCATCGGAGCGGAAGATGACAAAGTCGTCGAGCTCCTTGGCGTCGAAGGTCACCTCGCCGTGAACGGCGTCGTGGATGACGACATCGCCGCGGTCCTCGGGCACCTTGATGCGCAGGACGTAGGACTCCCCGGCCTCGATGCGGCGGCGGGCCTCCTCGGGATCAAGATCGCGGCAACGGCGCTGATAGCCCTGGAAGGGGTCCTTGCGCTCCTGCGCGGCCTTGCGGTCGGCGTCGAGCTGCTCCTTGGTGCAGAAGCAAGGATAGGCCTTGCCCTCGTCCCAAAGCTTCTGGGCGGCCTGCTTGTACAGGTCCAGGCGCTCGGTCTGGGCGTAGGGGCCAAAGTCGCCGCCCACCTCGGGACCCTCGTCCCAGTCCAGGCCCAGCCAACGCATGGCGCGCAGGATGATCTGCGTGTTCTCGTCGGTAGAGCGGGTGGGGTCGGTGTCGTCGATGCGCAGGATGAACGTGCCGCCGTTAGCACGGGCGAAAGCCCAGTTATAGATAGCGGTGCGGGCGCCGCCGATGTGCAGCTTGCCCGTCGGTGAGGGTGCAAAGCGGACGCGAACGTCTGATGCCATGGAAATCTCCTCGATTGCAGGATGGATGTCTAACCGCACCAGTATAAAGCATCAAAGCAACCTCCGCACAAAGGGCACCGACCTACTCATTCAAAGGGCACCGACCTACTCATTGGGGACAGACTTAAATGACCATTCTTTGGGCAACCTGTCGGCACTTAGGAAGGCTGGTCATTTATGTCTGTCCCCAATGAGTAGGTGCGGAAAGGGTGTGAATGTTTGATTTACGCGCTATGATGTGCCCTTGCATAGAGAGCCCGGCGGAATGGTAACGGTCGCCGGGACACGTTTTTGAAAGGACAATCATGTCAGAAGAACTTCGTTCCATCCCACCCCAACACGGGTCCTTCGTTTTTACGTCGGAGTCGGTGACCGAAGGCCATCCCGATAAGATCGCTGACCAGATCAGCGACGCCGTCCTCGATGCAATCCTCGCCAAAGAAATAGAGCTGCAGGAGCAGGGCTACATCGCCCCCAACGGCGTGCCTGCCAACGTGGAGAACGTCCGCTGCGCCTGCGAGACCCTCGTGACGACCGGCACCGTCATCGTCGCCGGCGAGATCCGCACTCAGGCCTACGTCGACGTGCAGGAGATCGCCCGTGGCGTTATCCGCCGCATTGGCTACAACCGTGCCAAATTTGGGTTTTACAGGCGCTCGGCGGCGTCATGAGCCTCATCCATGAGCAGTCGCCCGATATCGCGCAGGGCGTTGACGAGTCCTTCGAGACCCAGACCGGCGCTACCACCGACCCGATCGACCTGATCGGTGCCGGCGACCAGGGCATGATGTTCGGTTATGCCTCCAACGAGACCAAGACCCTCATGCCCATGCCGCATTACCTGGCAAGCCGCCTGGCCGAGCGCCTGGCCGCCGTGCGCCACGACGGTACCCTGCCCTATCTGCGTCCCGACGGCAAGACCCAGGTCACCGTGCGCTACAAGGAAGGCAAGCCCGTCGAGGTCACGACCATCGTCATCTCCACGCAGCACGCTGCCGAGATCGAGGACATGGGCAAGATCAAGGCCGACCTCATCGAGCACGTCATCACCCCGGTCATGGCCACTGAGAACATGCCGTGGGATAACGCGGACATCTACGTGAACCCCACCGG
>URVK01000204.1 GCA_900551305.1 uncultured Collinsella sp. | reverse complement strand
AAAGAAGCCAACGGCAAACACCAGGCGAGCCGTGCCGAGCGAAACACCCTCGGGCAGCAGCGGCACCAGCATTTCGAACGCCGTAGAGCTTGTGCGCGGAATGGCCAGGCACGGGCCGATGGCCAGATAGACCGCCGCAACGAAGAATTCGCCAAACTTGGAATGCACGCGCCCAGCCAGCTCGCGGGCCGTGCCGGCGAGCGCGACGGCGATAAATCCCATAACGGGCAAACCGATAGCGGCAATCAAAAAGCCGATCATGGCAAGCGGCGTAGCCGTGCCGGCCTGAAGTGCCAGCAACGGTGGAATGATGAGGTTACCGGCGCCAAAGAGCATCGAGAACAGCGCAATGCCGACGGTGACGACATGGTCGGAGCGCAGACCGCGCGGAGCGGATGAGGCCATAGGCACACCTTTCGGGTCGAAACAAAAACGGGACGGGCAAAAGACCCGTCCCGCAAGTATATACGCTCTAGCAGGCTAAATCGCGCAAAGCGTCGATCGAGGTGTCGACTTCCTCGTCCGTGTTGAAATACCCAAACGAGAAGCGAACCACGCCTTGGCGCTCGGTCCCGAGCGCGCGGTGCATGAGCGGAGCGCAATGGGCGCCGGGGCGCGTCGCAATCCCCCACCCTTGCATGAGCGCGTCCGAAATCTCGGCAGAGTCGATATCGCCCACGTTGAGCGAGACGATCGCCGAGCGCGTCGGTTGGCCAAAGGCACCATAGAGCTTAATCCCCGGAATCTCGCGCACACCGGCAAGGAAGCGATCCGCCAGTGCTCGCTCGTGTGCCGCAATCGCCTCGACCCCGCCTTGTGCCTCGATAAAGTCGAGACCGGCAGAAAGTCCCGCGATGCCGTGACCGTTGAGCGTACCCGCCTCAAGGCGCGTGGGCCACTCAAGCGGCTGCAACGCATCGAAGCTGTGCACGCCCGTGCCGCCCATGGCCCACGGAGCCCCGTCAATGTCCTCCGCCACGGCCAGACCACCGGTGCCTTGGGGTCCCATGAGCCCCTTGTGGCCGGTAAAGCACACGACGTCGAGCCCCATGGCATCCATGTCAATCTTCGCCGTGCCGGCAGACTGCGAGGCGTCGACGATCGCAAGCGCGCCTGCCGCATGGGCCATGGCGGCCACGCGCGCAATGTCGACCTCATTGCCGGTCACATTGGAGGCGTGCGTCACCACCACGGCACGCGTGCCCGGCGTGACCAGGTGGTCTGGGTCATATTCGAGACCCCCGCCCGCGTCGCAGCCAGCATGCTCAACGGTCACACCCCGCTCCGCCGCCAGGCGGTTGAGCGGACGCAGCACGGAGTTGTGCTCGAGCACCGTCGTGACCACGCGGTCGCCGGGGCGCACCACGCCACAAATGGCGGTGTTGAGCGCCGCGGTGGAGTTGGGCGTAAAGCACACATGGTCAGCCCGCGGGCAGCCCAACAGGCGCGCAAGCTTGGCGCGACAGCCGTGGATGGTACGCGCCGCGTCGAGCGCGCCCGACGTCGCACCGCGTCCGGCATTGCCGAGCGAGCACATCGCCTGCACCACGGCATCGATGACCGTCTGCGGCTTGTGCATGGTCGTCGCTGCGTTATCCAGGTAGATCATCGCACGACCTCCCACATATCAATCACGGTATAGCCCTCGGTAGGAACGCCCGCCTCGGCGAGTTCGCCGCGCAGCAGTTCCTCATCGGCAGGCAACGCCTTTCACGCCAGACCGCAGCCGGCAGCGACCTCCCCGGGCACGGGAATCGTTCGCCCGGGAAGGCCGCGCTCGATGCACAGGGACTCGCAGCCCATGGCGGCCGCCGTGGTGGGAAACGTGATGACAAGCGCCGGGCGCTTCTCCCTCATGGCAACTCCAACCAATACGCTACGGGCGCACGACGCGCACGGCCTGCTCCATCTTCTCCACGATCACGTACATGTTGGTGACCTCGCCCACCGCGAGCTGGTCTTTAATGCCATAGTGGTCGAGGCAGGTGCCGCAGGTGAGAATCTCGACACCCTGCTCCGCCAGGCCCTTCAGATCATCGAGCACCGGCGAGCCCTCGACGGTGAGCTTGGCGCCACCGTTGTAGAACAGCATGGTCGCGGGCAACTCCTCCTGCTGTGTCACGGCAAAGATAAACGCCTTCATGAGCTTGTGGCCCAGCTCGTCGTCGCCACGGCCCATGCAGTCGGTGTAGACGGAAATGACGAGTTTGCCCTTGCCGGCGCTGGCATCACAGAAGGCAGCGCCATCCTGCTCGGGATCGGCCACGGCAACGGCACCGGCGGTCGCGACAGTCACGCGCCACTCGGCGTCAGAAACCTTCTCGACCGAGGCCGTACACCCCTTCTCCTGCGCCATCTTGGAGATGTTCTTGACGGCGGTCTCGTTATCGACCGAGGTCACCACGGCACCCTCGCCATCGAGCTGTTTGAGCGCCTTAAGCGTCTTGACGACGGGCAGCGGGCAGGCATCGCCCATGGCATTGACTTCAATCTTGGTAGACATAGTTACATCCTTTCAAAAGGGACCGCCCAGAACAGTAGGCAGTCGCATAAACGGTTTTCCTTAATGCACAACGTGGACGGCAGGACCGCCCGGCTCCGCCTCGCACACGCGCCCGACAACGGCCGCGATGCGCCCCTCGGCACGTAAACGGCGCGCAAGCTCATCCACATCGGCAGCAGGCGCCGCAATAAGCAAACCACCCGAAGTCTGCGGATCGTACAGCGCATCCAACATGCCCGGCTCCAGCTCATCGTCAGCCGTCACGCGCGGGCCAAAGAAGTCCTGGTTGCGGTAGGAGCCCGCGGGGATAATGCCCAGACGCGCCAGGAGCCGGGCCTGGTCAAAGAGCGGCACCGACCCCGACGCAAGCTCAACCTGCACGCCCGAGCCCTCAGCCATCTCGCACGCGTGCCCGATCAGGCCAAAGCCCGTGATGTCGGTACAGCCGTGAAGCTCAAGTCCCTCGGCCAGACGAATCGGGGCCTCGTTGAGGGTGCGCATCGAGTCAAACATGGCTGCGGCCTCGTCCTGCTCGATGAGCTCGCCCTTAATGGCCGTGGTGATGATGCCCGAGCCGATCGCCTTGGTCAGCAGCAACGCATCGCCCACGCGCGCGCCGCTGTTGGCGAGCATACGGTCAAGCGCGACAAACCCGCTCACGGACAGGCCGTACTTGGGCTCGTCGTCGTTGATGGTGTGGCCGCC
>URVK01000203.1 GCA_900551305.1 uncultured Collinsella sp. | reverse complement strand
CAGCCGGTGGCGTTGGAAATGAACATACGGTCGCCGGCGACCTGGGTCATCAGACGTGCATAGGCGGTCTCGGCGCAGCCGGCGCAGGAGCCGGAGAACTCCAGGTAGGGCTGCTTAAACTGGCTGCCCTTGACGTTGGCCGCGATGAGCTCCTTCTTCTCGGAGACGTTCTCGACCATGTAGTCCCAAACGGGCTGCTGGTCCATCTCCTGCTCGGTGGGAACCATCTCGAGGGCGCCCTTGGGGCAGACCTTGACGCAGTTGGTGCAGCCCATACAGTCGAGCGGGGACACAGCCATGGTGAACTTCATGCCCTTGGCCTTGGGGCCCATAGCGTCGAGCGTGCGGGTGGCCTGGGGCGCGGCGGCAGCCTCGTCCTCGGTCATCGCGAACGGACGGATAGTGGCATGCGGGCACACATAGGCGCACTGGTTGCACTGGATGCACTTGGTCTCGTCCCAGTGAGGAACGACCACGGCGACGCCGCGCTTCTCGTATGCGGAGGCGCCCAGCTCAAACTGGCCGTCAGCGCAATCGACAAAGGCGGAAACGGGCAGGCTGTCGCCATCCATGCGATCGATGGGCTCGAGCAGGTTCTTGACCTGCTGGGCGATAGCGGACTTGGTCTCCTCGGAGAGCTCGACGGGAGCGGCATCCTCGGCAGTTGCCCAGTCGGCCGGAACCTCGAACTTGCGGAAGGCGGTAGCGCCGGCATCGATGGCCTTGTGGTTGGCGTCGACGATGGCCTGGCCCTTCTTCATGTAGGACTTGGTGGCCGCGTCCTTCATGTACTGCAGGGCGTCCTCGGCGGGCAGGACCTTGGCCAGCGCGAAGAAGGCGGACTGGAGCACCGTGTTGGTGCGCTTGCCCATGCCGACCTTTGCAGCCAGATCGATAGCGTCGATCAGGTAGACGTTGACGTTGTTGTTCGCGATGTAGCGCTTGGCCACGGCGGGCATGTGCTCGGCGAACTCCTCGTCGCTCCACTGGCAGTTGACCAGGAAGGTGCCGCCCGGCTTGACGTCGCGGACCATCTTGAAGCCCTTGACAATGTAGCTGGGGTTGTGGCAAGCGACAAAGTCGGCCTTGGTCACGTAGTACGGCGAGCGAATCGGGGAATCACCAAAGCGCAGGTGCGAGACGGTGACGCCGCCGGTCTTCTTGGAGTCGTACTGGAAGTAGGCCTGAACGTACTTGTCGGTGTGGTCGCCGATGATCTTGATCGAGTTCTTGTTGGCGCCGACGGTACCGTCGCCACCCAGACCCCAGAACTTGCACTCGATGGTGCCGGGGGCTGCGGTGTTGGGCGCATCCTCGACCTCGGGCAGGCTCAGGTTGGTCACGTCATCGACAATGCCGATGGTGAACTCGCGCTTGGGCTCGTCCTTCTTAAGCTCCTCGAAGACAGCAAACGCGGACGCGGGAGGCGTGTCCTTGCTGCCCAGGCCGTAACGGCCGCCGACGACCTTGATGCCCGTCTTGCCGGCCTCGTAGAGAGCGGAGACGACGTCCTGGTAGAGCGGCTCGCCGATTGAACCCGGCTCCTTGGTGCGGTCCATGACGGCGATCTTTTTGACGGTCTCGGGGAGAACGTCGACAAAGTGCTTGATGGAGAACGGACGGAACAGGCGAACCTTGACCAGGCCGACCTTCTCGCCGTGAGCGTTGAGGTAGTCGATGACTTCCTCGAGCACGTCGCAGAAGGAGCCCATGCACACGACGACACGATCGGCATCGGGAGCGCCGTAGTAGTTGAACAGGCCGTAATCGGTGCCGAGCTTTTCGTTGATCTTCTTCATGTAGCCCTCGACGACGGCGGGAAGCTCGTCGTAGACCTTGTTGCAGGCCTCGCGGTTCTGGAAGAAGATGTCGCCGTTCTCGTGGCTGCCGCGGGTATGCGGGTGCTCAGGGTTGAGCGCGTGGTCGCGGAAAGCCTGGACGGCGTCCATGTCGCACATCTCGGCAAGATCCTTGTAGTCCCACATGGCGACCTTCTGGATCTCGTGGCTGGTGCGGAAGCCGTCGAAGAAGTTAAGGAACGGGGTCTTGCCCTCGATGGCGGCAAGGTGAGCCACCGGCGAGAGGTCCATGACCTCCTGGACGTTGCCCTCGGCGAGCATGGCGAAACCGGTCTGGCGGCAGGCCATGACGTCGGAGTGATCGCCAAAGATGTTCAGGGCGTGGGAAGCGACGCAACGCGCGGAGACGTGGAAGACGCCCGGGAGCTGCTCGCCCGCGATCTTGTACATGTTCGGGATCATCAGGAGCAGGCCCTGAGAAGCCGTGTAGGTGGTGGTCAGAGCACCGGCGCCCAGCGAACCGTGAACGGTACCGGCTGCACCTGCCTCGGACTCCATCTCGACGACCTTGACCGGGGTGCCAAAGATGTTCTTGCGACCCTGGGCCGCCCACTGGTCGACATGGTCGGCCATCGGGCTGGACGGCGTAATGGGATAGATTCCCGCTACCTCGGTGTACGCATACGAAACATATGCGGCCGCCTCGTTGCCGTCCATAGACTTAAACTTACGCGCCATATACCCCTCTCCTCTCATATAGGTATACAGGCCCCGGCGATCGCCGGGATGTTGGCGTGATGGGATTTTCGCTGTTGCTTCCGATCATCTGGCAGGCAGACTGAGCAGCAGGTACATGGCGTGGAGAGAAGGCATGCCGAGGCGCGGGGCGGTTAATGCGCTCCACAGGCCCAGCTACCCGTCTTGCACATGGCCGAGCGCCGCAAAGGCCGCATGCCGGATGCTCCCGGGCACGCCCCGGCGATGGGAAGCGCCCGCAACGGAAATCCGCATGCGGGTTTATTGTACCCCGCCGTTAAGTGTAATTTCGACAAATATAGGCGGGCGGTAAAGGTTTACCTTGGATGACCGCCAAAGGCCAGAATGGTCCCTCCATCCCCGGACGACTGGCTCTGACGCGCCAAGGAGTGTCCCCAAGTACCGGCAGGAAAGGAACGTCCCTAACTGCCGGCTAGAGGGCGCCGAGCAGGATGGCGTAGGTGGGGGATTCGCCGAGTTTGAGCTCGTCGCCGGGGTTGAGCTGGGCGGAGCGGCCGGGCTCTACTTGAATACACACACTCGTGGCCCCGTTTACCACCACGGTGCCGTTAGTGGACGACAGGTCCTCGACAAACCATGCGCCAGACTCGTCGCACCAGATATGGGCATGGCGGGCCGAGACGTCGTCGCCGACGTCG
>URVK01000202.1 GCA_900551305.1 uncultured Collinsella sp. | reverse complement strand
CCAGCCGGTTGAGCTTGCCAAGCTCATCACCATCTTCTTTATTGCTACGCTTGGCTCGCAGTATAACGGTCGCATCGATACCGTTCGCGACTACGTCAAGCTCTGCGGCATGCTGTCCATTCCGTTTTTGGCCGTCGTTGCCATGGGTGACCTGGGCTCGGGCCTGGTCGTGCTGGTTTCGGGCGCCATCGTCATCTGCATGAGCGGTGCACGCCGCGAATGGGTGCTGTCGACCCTGGCCCTGCTCGTGGGCCTGGTGGCCCTCGTCCTGGCGCTTGATTCGGTCTTTGATTCGTTGCTCGGCCACGATGTGCTCATCAAGCAGTATCAGATGAACCGTCTGACGGTCTTTATCGACCCCGATAATGCCGATTCGGACGATGCCTACAACCTGCAGCAGTCGCTTATCGCCGTTGGCTCGGGCGGCTTCTTTGGTAAGGGTTTGGGCCATGCGACGCAGTCAGCCGGCGGCTTTCTGCCTGAGTTCCACACCGACTTCGTCTTCGCCTTTCTGTCCGAGACCTTTGGCTTTTGTGGTTCCTTTTTGCTCCTGTGCCTCTACGTGCTGCTGATCTTTTCGACGATTCGCGTCGCCTTTAAGTGTGAGTCGCTGTTTTTACGTCTTTCGTGTGTGGGCATCGTTGGCATGTGGGCGTTCCAGACCTTCGAAAACATCGGCATGTGCATCGGCATGATGCCGATTACCGGTATTCCGCTACCGTTTCAGGCAGAAAGCTCGTCTTCGATGATGATTCAGCTGCTGACGGTGGGTATCGTACAATCCATATGGCGGCATCGTTCGGGCGCCGCGTAACCGCTGGAGGGGTTTGCTATGAAAATTCCCGTAGATAAGCTGACCCGCGCTTTTAAGATGGGCGCGTCCGTTAAGAGGGATTCCGATACGCCGGTGCGCGTCTCGGTCTATCTGGATTCGTCCGCCTCGCGCTTTCTGGCCGAGACGGTGCGTGATGCCTTTGTGCCGCAGACGACCTCGGGCATTGTGCGCGTCGAGCGTCTGGGGGAGGAGCGAATTGCTCCAAAGACCGATACCGATGTGGTGCTGGTGCTCTCGTGTGGTTCCGACCGCTTGGAGAGTGCCGTGCAGGAGCTCGTGATCGCCGGCGCGCCCGTGTGCGTGCTTGCCGAGTCTGCTGCGGAGGTGCCGTTTATCGAGGAGTCCACGCCCATGCTCGGCGTGGTAGCGGCAACCGATAAGACGTATCTGCTCGAGACGCTTGCCCGCTGGATTCTCGATCGCACCGACAAGGAAACGGCTTTTGCGGCGAACTTTGCCTTCATGCGCATCGCGGCGGCCAATCGTATCATCACCTCGTGCGCGCTCACCAATATGGCGACCGGTGCGCTGGTGTTTTTGCCGGGCGCCGATTATCCCGTTATGGCGCTGGCGCAGGTGGGCATGCTCTTTGAGCTCGCTGCCGTCTTTGGACGCGGCATTAAGCCCGAGCGCGGCTACGAGGTCGCGGGCGTGCTTGCCGGCGGTCTTGTGATCCGCGCGGTCACCCGCGCGCTCGTCAAGCAGACGCCGCATATTGGGTTTGCCGTCAAGGCGCTCACTGCTGCCGCGGGCACCTATGGCATGGGCCGTGCGCTCGTTTCGCTCTACGAGCGCGATGTCGACTACAGCCGTGCCAACGAGGTGGTCACTGCCACGTTCTCCCGCGTTCGCGATCTGGTGACCACGGTCGCGGGCGCTACCCGTCCTATGGCGTCCTATCAGGACGCATCAGATCTCGCTGCTTAGGGGTTTTCCGTTGCGCGTTGCATACCAAGACTGTTTTCATTTAATTGAGCCGTTGCTCGCCAAGGTCGAGAAGCCGAGTCGCTATATCGATCACGAGTGGGGCACGCTTTCCAAGGCCGATGCCGATTACCGTTGTTGTCTGATCTATCCGGACGTATACGAGGTCGGTCTGCCCAACCAGGGTATCGCCATCCTCTACAACATCCTTAACCAGGCCGAGGGCATCTCCTGCGAGCGCGGCTATGTGCCGTGGCCCGATATGGGTGACGCCATGCGCGAGGCGGGTATTCCGCTGCTCTCGCTCGAGGCCGCAGCGCCGGTCGCTTCGTTTGATATCGTCGGTCTGCATGTGCCGCACGAGATGGCGGTGACGAACTTCCTCGAGGCACTCGACCTCGCTGGCATTCCGCTGTTAGCGGCCGACCGTACCGAGGACGACCCCATTATCATCGCCGGCGGCCCCTCGGTGTACAACCCCGAGCCGTACGCGGCCTTCTTCGATGCCATCCTCATCGGTGAGGGCGAGGAATCGCTGCTCGAGACCTGCCAGCTGCATCGCCGCCTGCGTGACGAAGGGGTCCCGCGCGCGCAGATTGTTGAGCAGCTTGCATCCATTGCCGGCAACTACGTGCCGTCGCTCTATGAGGTTCGTCACGACGAGCCCTGCTCGCCGCATGGCTACACCGTGCCGCGTGAAGGCAAGGATGCGCCGACCGTGGTCTACAAGCGCGTCGTCGAGGATTTCGGCGCCACGAATCCGCTGTCGCAGTCGTGCGTGCCCTATGCGCAGCTCGCAGGCGGCCCCTTGTCTTTCGAGACCCTGCGCGGCTGCCCCCGCGGCTGTCGTTTTTGCCAGGCCGGCATGACGTATCGCCCGGTGCGCGAGCGCTCGGCCGACCAGATCGTCTCGTCGGTGATTCAGGGTCTGGAAAAGACCGGCTATGACGAGGTGTCGCTGACCTCGCTCTCCACGACTGACCACTCCTGCATTCGCGACGTGCTCGGCAGGCTCAACCGTCGCCTGGAGGATACGGGTATTCGCGTGTCTATTCCGTCGCAGCGCCTGGATTCGTTTGGCGTGGATATGGCCGAGTCGGTTGCTGGCGAAAAGAAGGGCGGCCTGACGTTCGCGCCCGAGGCCGGCAGCCAGCGCATGCGCGACATCATTAACAAGAACGTGACCGAGGAGGACCTGGACCGTGCGGCCAAGGCTGCCTTCGAGGCTGGCTGGAACCGCATGAAGCTCTACTTTATGATGGGCCTTCCCGGCGAGCGCGACGAGGACATCGTGGCCATCGCCAATCTGGCCGATCACGTGCTGGAGCTCGGTCGTTCCGTGGTGCCCAAGGCTCGTCGCGGCTCGATCTCGGTGTCCATCTCGGTTTCGGTCTTTATCCCCAAGGCTGCCACGCCGTTCCAGTGGTGCCCGCAGCTCGACTACGACGACGTCAAGCGTCGCCAGA
>URVK01000201.1 GCA_900551305.1 uncultured Collinsella sp. | reverse complement strand
CAGGTGGCTGCCGCCAAGCCCAAGCTCACCATCACGGCCGAGTCGCCCCTGCGCGCCGACAGCGCGGACGGGTCGACGGGCAGCCTGGAGGCGTCGATCATTAATACGCCCACCGGCACACCCCCTAGCATTACCACCGGAGGCTTTATGCCCTTGACTGGCGATATGGCAATGTACGCCGTGGCCGCCGCAGCGGTCGCCGGAGCTGCACTGATCGTGGTCGCGCTCCTGATCAAGCGGGGAGGTGGCAGCCATAAAGAGTAGCTGGCAGCCCCACAGAGAGCGGGGCGAGACGTAGCGAAGCAGATGCTAAGACACAGACAGATGATGACCGATCGAATGAGAACCAACCGGAAAACGGAGGAAAAGAAGATGAGCATGAACAAGAACATCGCCCGCCTGGCAGTAACGGCAGGCCTCACGGCGGCGCTGAGCTTCGGCGGCGTGATGGCCCCGGTGACCATGGCGTTTGCTGCGGAGGGCGACGATACGATCACGATCACGCAGAACGAGAACAATGGAGCCACCAAGTTCAAGGCATATCAGATCTTTAAGGCCGATGTCGTGGACAAGGACGGGCAGAAGGTCGCGTCCAACGTCGACTGGGCGAGCGACCAAGCGAGGGATGCCGTTCGCGGCGTCCTTACGTCTGAAAACGCGCCAGGCATCACCAATTCGTCGACCGCGCAGGAGGTCGCCGACTACCTTTCTGAGGCGATCATGGATACCACTCCTACCACGGTCGTGAAGAAGGACGATCTTCTCAATAAGATTGCCCTGGCTGTCGAGAAGGACGTACCCGCGACTGGCGTGGTTTTTGATGCTGGCACCCCCTTTACTGCCACGAGCAAGGGCTACTACCTCTTCCTGACCGATACCTCTTCGATTGGAAAAGGACGATTACGCCGATAAGAAGCAGACCGGCACCTCGCCGATCTTCGCCGTCGTGGGCGGCAAGGCCGTGGCGGTTGTCGAGAAGACGGATATTCCCACGGTCGAGAAGAAAATTAAGGACGACAAGTCCGTCAGCAATTGGGCCGACAAGGGCGACTCGCAGATGGGCCAGCCGGTCAACTATCAGCTTACCGGTACCGTCGCCAAGAACGTCGATACGTTCAAAACGTATTACTACCAGTTCCACGACGAGCTGTCCGCCGGCCTGACCGCCGATAAGACTTCCGTTGAGGTCAAGGTCGACGGGACTAAGATTGCTAGCGACAAGTACATTGTTGACTATGATCAGGCGAACGGCAATAACCTCCTGACGGTCACGTTCAACGATCTTAAGAGTTCGGTCGTAACCATCAAACCGAATTCTAAGGTCGTTGTCACCTACACCGCCAAGCTCGATCCCGACAAGGCCGAAAACGTCGTTGTCGGTGGCGAGGGCAACGACAACAGCGTCAAGCTCATCTACTCCAACAACCCCGGCCACGACTCCAAGGGCGAGTCCGTGCCCGACACCGTGCGCGACTACACCTATGCTCTCAAGCTCGTCAAGGAAGACTCTGTGGATACGGACCAGAAGCTCAAGGGCGTAAAGTTCACCATCCAGGCGACTGCGCCCGACGAGGACGTAGCTCAGGGAACGACTGCCCAGTACGTCCAGAAGAACGGCTCCCTCGGGGACAGTAAGTATGAGTTCACAACGAACGATCAGGGTGAGATTTCCGTCAAGGGCCTCGATGCTGGCACCTACACGGTGCACGAGGTTGAGGGCAGTAACCCTGGCTACAACACGCTGGATGACTTTACCTTCACCATTACCGCCGCGGGCCTCGATAAGGCGGAGGGTGACAACACGTTGAGCGTCACTACAGGTAAGAACGGTTCGAACCTTGTTGATACTCCGAGCATCAATGGCGGTACTGTCACCCTCACCGTCAGGAACAAGAAGGGCTCCGGCCTCCCGCTGACCGGCCTCAATGGCGTGACCTTCACTTGGATCGCTGGTGGCGCGGTGCTGTGCATCGGCGTGGCGCACCTCATCCGCAGCCGTAAGCAGGCTGAGGAGTCCGAGCAGGAGTAACGCTCGCTTACCCATCCCTTTGGCAGGTGGGATGTAATGGCCATGAGACTTGCGGACACTTTTCTCGTCCATCCACGTTCTTGCTTTGCCATTCTCTTTTCGGGGCAGACTCCGCGCTGGAGTCTGCCCCGTTCTTTTTGGACATAGCAGCTGGGCTTCATTGTCCGGAGGATCGGGCGTATGACTATCGAACAAATGTTTGCAAATATTGCGTTCACCAGGCGCAAGCGCATGCGCTCGCGGTAAAATTGCCTTGCGACGCATCCCGTGCGCGGGCGGCCGACGACTCGATCGGAGGTCCCCAAATGCTGAAATTCCTTAACGCGCTCGCCGCCCTCGCGACGGTGGGCACGTTCGTCATCGCGTTTCTTGACTCGTATGAGGTTCGGTTTAAGGTCCGTAGGCGCACGCGCGGTGCGGACAGTAGAAGGCATTTGCGCCGCAACAAGCGCAAATAAGAATGCCCGGGGTTAGAGGCCCGGGCATTTAACAACGTCGGAAACTGGTCGCCCGCGCTCCTAAGTACTTACGCGGGGTGCGTCGTTTCCTGTAGCTATTGTATCCCGAATCGCCCCGCCGATTCGGGACATTTTGAAAACTCAAATGCTGGCCTATGCTCGCGCTGCGCAATGCTGTCTAGCTGCGTTGTCCGGCGCGGAAGCTCGTTAATCGGCTATTATTTGTTTAGACAACTTGAGTTGTAGAGGAGTGACCGGCGATGGTGCAGGGCGCCAAACATATGAAGA
Organism: uncultured Collinsella sp.; assembly: GCA_900551305.1. Lineage (GTDB taxonomy): Bacteria > Actinomycetota > Coriobacteriia > Coriobacteriales > Coriobacteriaceae > Collinsella. The sequence continues at coordinate 474 of URVK01000201.1, read as the reverse complement.
GCAATAACGCCGCGGACAACGGCGGCTCAAGCCCCCAGCCCAAACCTCAACCAAAATCTAAGCGCCGTCGCAAGCGACTGCCGCGCTGGGCCGACCGGCTTATCACCATCGTCATCATCCTTATTGGCGTGGGCCTTATGACCTGGCCGTGGATCTTGGACCGGCTCGAGGCCTCGGGCGTGTTCAATCAGATCAGCACCGTGTCCAGCACCGTGGACGCGCTGTCTGCCGAGGAGCGCGAGCGCATCCTGCTACAGGCGCGCTCCTTTAACGAGCAGCTGGCGGGCGAGGCTACCGAGCTCCCCGCCGACCAGATCGAGCCCTACGACCAGCAGCTCATCTTTGACCGCGACCCCATGATGAGCTGGGTCGAGATCCCCTCCATCGACGTGAGCATGCCCATTTACCACGGCACGAGCGAGGAGGTCCTTATGGCGGGGGGGGGGCAGGCGGGGGGGACCAGGGGTCGTTCAC
>URVK01000200.1 GCA_900551305.1 uncultured Collinsella sp. | reverse complement strand
GCGCTGGGGCCCCGCACAAAAGGCCCGCCATGCTTCTCCCCCGCCGCTTTGGATGCGCGTCTCTCGTTAAAGGCGGGCATTTTGTCAACGAGGCCAACGATGTGCTAGCAGAGCCCGCGCCGCTCGATGACGAGGGCAACCATCTGGGCGATCCGCTCACCACGTGGTTCCGTCATAAGCGTATCGACACCAATAACACGCACGGCACCGGCTGCACGCTCTCGTCCGCCATCGCCTGCGCGCTGGCCCAGGGCATGGATCTTGCCGATGCCGTCAACGCCGGTAAGGCCTACCTAACGGGCGCTCTCGCCGCAGGCTTTGATATGGGCAAAGGCTCCGGCCCCGTCAACCATATGTGGCAGTATTAAGATTCACAGCCCAAGCCACCGCAAAGGCGCCCGCCCCCTTTGCGGTGGTTTGGGGTCGCGCTACTCTCCGAGCATCTCTTGGAGCTTGGCTGCCACGGCGTGACCCAGGCTCTCATGGCTTTCGGGCATCATATGCAGATAGTCGATATCGCCCGGCTCGGCAAAGTCGGCGGCATTCAAAAAGTCGCAGCCAAACTGCTCAGCCACATGCGCGTAGTACTCACCAAAATGTTCCGAGGCTTCTACGGAATGCTCGTCAAAATCGGTCATATATACGTCGGCGATCTGCGGCTTAATCTTGATAGGCGCCATCAGCAGAATGCGCGGACAAGGCGCAGCGTCGGTCCACGGAAACGCGCGGACGGCGCGAATCAGCGCCATGGCGCCACGGGCGATATCGGAAGCTGTCACGTTAAAGACCGTCTTACAGTCGTTGGTGCCCAGCATGATCACAATGGCGTCCAGCGGCTTATGGGCCTCGAGCAGCATCGGAAGTGCGCGGATGCCGTTAAGATTGGTGTCCAGATGGCACATGTCGTCGCGTACCGTCGTGCGGCCGTTGAGGCCTTCTTCAATTACATGCCAGCCCTCGCCTAAGTCACGTTGGGCCACGCCGCACCAGCGCACATCCTGCGCATAGCGCACCGCGGTGCCGTCGCGCATGCCCGCCGGATCGTAACCATAGGTGTTGCTGTCGCCAAAGCATAGAACGTTTTTCATCGTAAGCCCCTCGCTCAGTAAAAAGCCGACGGAAGCAGCCTCTCCCGCCGGCTCGACCTATCTGTCAGCACGTACCGATTACAGGTACTTGCGCCAATCGTCCTCGTCCTCATCATCCTCGGTAGCAGCCTGGGTCTGCTCGGCGGCGCGAGCTGCCGCAGCGCGAGCGGCAACCTGGGCATAGGACTCCTCGTTGCGCTCGGGGAAGTTTGCCAGCACGTGCTCGAACTTGGCAAAATCCTCATCCCAGCGCGTAGAAGGCACGGCAAAGAAGACTTGCTTGACCTTAAAGTCGCCCGACGCGAGCTCCTTGCGGAAGAGCTCGGCCACGGCCTCTGCGTCAAAGCCGTTGTTGTCGCAGCCCCAAGCGCCCAGCACGAGCTTCTCGCGACCTAGCTCGTCGCAGATGGCAAGCACAAAGCGAATGCGGTCGCGCAGGGCGTCCAGCAGAGCATCGTCGCTCACGCGATACTCCTGGCGGGCGCGCTTAACGTTGGGCGCGGCGGCCACGATCACGTCGGCGTATGCATGCACGTGGTTGCGGTCGAAGCGCACCGCAGGCACCACCAGCGCACGGTTGCGGTAAAGCTCGCAGTTGATGTTGCGGCGACGGTTCTCGCCGTACCATTTGCGCTGCTTATCGAGAACGTTGTACAGATACGAATCGGCGCACAGCGTGGCCTCCTGGCCCAGATAGCCCTGGATGTAGCCACCGCCCGGGTTGGTGAACGAGGCAAAGGCGAGCACGGCCATGTCGCAGAACTGCGCATAGCCACGACCGTTGTCCAGGATGGCCTGCGTGGCGGAGGCATCGAGCACGGTGACCTCAGGCAGAACCGGAGCGGGCTCCTCAGCAGGCGCGGACTCAGCTTCGGCGATTTCCTCGGCACAATCCCAAGTTCTCGATAGCAGGCTCAGGCGCTGCCTCGGTCTCGGGCGCCGTCTCGGTCTCGGCAGCCTCCGCGCCCTCGACGTCCTCGGCAACCTGTTCTTCGGCGGCCACAGCACTCTGAACCTTGGCCTTCATCGCCGCGACAAAACCGGCAGGCATACCATCGAACTCGCACACGCCGGCAAGCGAACGCTCGATATCCTTGGCGCACGCTTCGGACACAGTTGCCACGTGACGCTCGGCGGCCTTGGCACGGGCCTCGCGCTTGGGATTGGGCTGACCCGCTCGGTTGGACCTGCGGTTACGGTTCCTGTTGTCGACGTCTGCCATAAGTGGTCACCTTTCCTGTCGCTGCCGCTATCGGCTTTTCCCATCCATGATACCCCGCCGAGTACAAAAAAGACGGCCCCGAAGGACCGCCTTTCGCATCGATTTACACGCACGGCAAGCACCGCCGCAATTCGCCACTAGTCGCGACGGCCAAGGATGTTCAGGATGCGCAGGAACACGTTGATAATGTCCACGAACAGATTGGACGCCATGAGCACGGCGTTGGGCAGCGTAGGCGGCACCGTCGTGGCAACATAGGTGTCGTAGCCAATAAAGCCGGCGAACACCACGATCACGATCAGGTCGGTGATGGACTGCGAGACGCCCATGAACATCAGCACGATCTCAACCAGAACAGTGGCGAGCAGAATGCCAAAACCGATGCCATATACGCGCTGGAAAAACTTGGGGAAGGTCACGCCCAGCGCGCCAAAGACAAAGGTGATGGCGGCCGTGGCGATAAAAGCGGTGTTGATGGTGGGCAGGTCGTAGTTGGCAAGGCCAAACGACGCGGTCAGGCCAAAGGTACTCGCAAAGATTACGTAGCCCACAAGGGACAGGCCCACGGACTGCTTGCTGGCGGCGGCCGACATCATGACCATGCCGACGATGGTCAAAATAAACGAGCCAAAGACCAGCGGCAAGGCTGCGCCGCTCATCATCATGCGCGCAAACGACATGGTGCTCGTAAAGTAGGCGCCGGCGCCCATGGCGCAAAAGCCCAAGAAAATCAGGGCAGACATGACAAGGTTGTACGCGCGCGGCGACATCTCCTTGGCACGGCTTGCACCGGTCTCGATGGGGCCGTTCTGATAGCCCTGGATATCGTTCATACTTCGTCCTTTCACAAAGCGCCGTGAAAGACGGCGCAGCAGATGACAAGATTCCTGCCATTGTACCCGAACGCCGTGCGTCCTTACCAACGGCGCTCGCCCTCAAG
>URVK01000199.1 GCA_900551305.1 uncultured Collinsella sp. | reverse complement strand
TGCCGTTGCAGGGGCGGCGCGGCCCGGGGCCGCGGGGGAGCCACACCGTGCACAGACCGCAGTTGGTGGTCTCGCAGGCGCAGCGCACCGACGCGCAGCCCTGCTCGCGCAGCAGCGCAAAGAGCATGGTATCGGGGGCAATCTGAACCTTGACCTTGCGGCCGTTGAGCGTAAAGGAAAGATCGATGAGTTTGGCAGCCATTAGCGCACCTCGCTAGAATCGACGCCGGGCACGCGGCGGCAGGAATACTCGTCCGTGGCAAACTTGGGGACCTGCACGGTCTCGAGCTCGCGGGCAAGCGCGGCAGAAAGCTCGATGCCGGCGGCGCGGCGCACGGCCTGAATCGCCAACGGTGCCGAGATGCGGCGGCGGTAGTCAGCCGAGCCCCACAGGTTGGTGCCATAGCTCAGGGCACGTACGGACGCGGCCAGGGCGCGAAGCTCGTCCTCGGAAGGCCGCTCGCCGGTAAGTCCGCATGCCTCGCCCTGCAGCAGGGTCGCGCGCAGCGGGCGGGCGCCCACGGTGACGTGCCAGGTGTTGTCCCACCAGGCGGCGGTGACGTTTAAGGAGGGGAAGTCGGTCGCGGCCTTGCGCACGGCCTCGTAGCTCGCACGGTAATCGTGCTTGACGACCACGATGTGCTCGATCACGTCGCGCACGTAACCCATGTCGACAAACTCGGCGAGCGGCACGCGACCGGCGCCCGTCAGCTCAACATAGGAATCGAGCGCCAGGAAAGCCGAGAGCACGTCCGAGAAGCCAAAGCGGCCGTAGATGCTGCCGCCCACCGTGGCGGTGTTGCGCAGCTGCACGCCCACGATATCGTGGACGGCGAACTCAAAGACATGGTTGACAAGCGCGTTGAGCTCGGCATGGCGCTCGAGCTGGCGCAGGGTACACATGGCACCGATGCGAAACTCGGTCTCGGTCTCCTCGATCTGATCGAGTCCGCACGCCGAAAGGTCAATCGCCGTCGCCACGCGACGCGAACCCAGGCGCATCCAGATGCCGCCGCCCACAATCTTGTTGTTGCGGTTCTTCTGTAAGAGCTCATAGGCTTCGGCCGCGTTTCCAACACGGACGTAGGTACCGAACTTGAGCACGTTCTCCCCCATCTCTTCACTTGTCCAGTACTTTTAAGTGTACCAAACGAGGGGCCGCACACCGTTTTAGGACAAAATCCACCCACCCATCCATAACTTGCGGTGATATACGGACTGATTAGCCGTTCTGGAACGCAAAACAGTCCGTATATCACCGCAAGTTATGAGGAGTCCTCCGGGATAGAAAAGGCTCCCAGCCGGAATGGCTGGGAGCCTCATCACATGCTATGTCGAGCGTAGATTTAGCAGACGCCCTGGGCGAGCATAGCGTCGGCGACCTTCAGGAAGCCGGCGATGTTGGCGCCCATGACGAAGTTGCCCTCCTCGCCGTACTCCTTGGCGGTGTCGTCCACGTTGTGGAACATGCCGCGCATGAGCTGCTCGAGCTTGCCGTCGACCTCCTCGAAGGTCCAGGACAGGTGCTCGGCGTTCTGGCTCATCTCCAGGCCGGACACGAGCACGCCGCCGGCGTTGGCAGCCTTACCGGGCATAAAGGCGACGCCGTTCTCCTGGAAGTAGGTCGTGGCCTCGATGGTCGGGGGCATGTTCGCGCCCTCGCCGACCACCTTGCAGCCGTTGGCGACGAGCGCCTGGGCGTCCTCGAGCAGCAGCGTGTTCTCGCGAGCGCAGGGCAGCGCGATGTCGCAGGGCAGCTGCCACACGCCACGGCCGTCGCCCTCGTGCCACGTGGCATTGGGCTTCTCGTCAACGTACATAGCGAGCGTAACGCCCTTGTCGTGGCCGGAGCGCTTCTTGTTGTAGACATGCTCGAGCACGGTGTAGTCGATGCCGTCGGGATCCTCGACCCAGCCATGGGTGTCGGAGCAGGCCAGCACTTTGCCGCCGAGCTGAGAGACCTTCTGGACCGCGTAGATGGCGACGTTACCGGAGCCGTGAACGACGACGCTCTTGCCCTCGAAGGAGTCGCCGCGGCTCTTGAGGTACTCGTCCACAAAGTAGGCCAGGCCGTAGCCGGTAGCCTCGGTACGGGCGAGCGAGCCGCCAAAGGAGAGGCCCTTGCCGGTGAGGACGCCGCTCCACTCGTTAGTCAGGCGCTTGTACTGACCGAACAGGTAGGCAACCTCGCGGCCGCCAACGCCCAGGTCGCCGGCGGGAACGTCGGTGTTGGGGCCAATGTGGCGATAGAGCTCGGTCATAAAGGACTGGCAGAAGTGCATGATCTCGTTGTTGGACTTGCCCTTGGGGTCAAAGTCGGAGCCGCCCTTGCCGCCGCCCATGGGAAGGGTGGTCAGGCTGTTCTTGAGGATCTGCTCCAGGCCCAGGAACTTGAGCATGCCCAGGGTGACCGTCGGGTTAAAGCGCAGGCCGCCCTTGTAGGGTCCAATGGCAGAGTTGAACTCGACGCGGTAGCCGCGGTTGACCTGGACCTTGCCCTGGTCGTCGACCCAGGGGACACGGAACATAACGATGCGCTCGGGCTCGACGAGGCGCTCAAGCAGGGCGGCCTCCTCGTACTCGGGATGGGCGTCGAGCGCCGGCTGGATGGTGCCGAGGATCTCGGTCGCGGCCTGGATGAACTCAGGCTGCTCGGGATAGCGGGCCTTGAGCTCGTCGAGAACTTTCTGCGTGTAGCTCATGCTTCCTCCAATTGATGGAAAAGAAAAGTGTCGTTCGAGGCGCCCCATGCGCCGCGAGCTTTATCGAGTATGGATAATATCGCACTGTTGCAGCAAAGTTTCGCATAAGCCGACAAGCAGATGTTTCGTTTTGATTACGATGCAGGTAGAAGCGTTTTTGAGCACCCAACGCGCAAATCGCGTGTTTCGAAGCTGTTTCGTCCACATGTTCCAAACCACCACATTGGGCACCTTTGTGGTGGTGTTGGTGGTTAGAGGACGAGCTGATGGTAGTCGGCGGGGGTTATGCGGCCTTCGGTGGCAGCGCGGAAGGCGGCAAGCGCATCGCCCGAGAACGGCATGGCCCAGCACAGGCCGCAACCCGCGGTAATGGAGCCCGGCAATGGCATGATGCGCCCGGGCACGCCGGCATCCAGGCACAGCTGCTCGCATTCCATCACATCGAAGGTGCTGTCAAACGACACGATAATCTTGCGCTCGGGGTCGAGGGCATCACCGGACGGACCTTCGCGGTGTGCCTCACGATACGCCGCGGCGGCAGATTCCTCTTACGCAGTATGCCCCGAGCTGCTCG
>URVK01000198.1 GCA_900551305.1 uncultured Collinsella sp. | reverse complement strand
CCGCCACGATGGGCGTGATTGTCGCCGCCCCCACGGCAGGATCCGCGGGGGTTGTGCCCGGCTGCGTGCTGGCACTCGCCGATCGCCTTCAGCTCGACGACGAGCAGGTCATGGACGCGCTCTACTGCGCAGCCGCTATCGGCCTCAACCTCACCACAAGCGCCTGCGTTGCCGGCGCCGAGGGCGGCTGCCAAGCCGAGGGCGGAAGCGCCGCCGCCGTGTGCCATTCGGTCTGAAGGAGGCCCCGCGGCAAGGGCAGCCGCCGCGCTGGTGCAGATGCTCGGCGGCACGCCCGAGCAGGCGCTCGATGCCAGCTCCATCGCACTGAGTAACCTGCTGGGCCTCGTTTGTGACCCCGTAGGTGGCCTCGTGGAGGTGCCCTGCCAAAACCGCAACGCCATCGGCGTGGCAGCGGCCTTTAGCTCGGCACAACTCGCCCTCGCCGGCATTAAGAGTCTGGTGCCGTTTGACCAAATGGCACACGTCATGCTCTCGGTGGGCCACGCGTTGCCGGCCACGCTGCGCGAGACGGCAAAGGGCGGCATCGCGCAGGCTCCGGCCGCACTTTCGGCCTGTGCAAAATGCGGTGTGTGCGGATAACGGCAAAGAATGACTCAAAGGTGGGACAAATGTCCCACCTCTTTTGAATGCCACCGTTTCCGTACCACAAACAGTAGGGCAATCGCTATAATGCAAGCCCAGTAAAAACACGATGAACCGCAAGGCGAAAATCGAAGGATATGCATACGATGTCGCAAAACGATCGAACTCAACTGATTCCCGATCCGCAGCAGCCGAGCAGGCACACCGGCGGCGTTCAGTCGCCGCGTCCTATCGCGCCGAGCCACGGTCAGCAGCGTAGTGCAGCAAACGCTTCCCAACGCCCGAACCAACAGCGACAGCAGCGTCAACAACGTCAGCAGCGCCAGGCAAACGGCAATGCGCCCAAGCAGCCCCCCACGCACGCTCGAGGCGATCGTGGCCCCGCGCGCAAGTCCGCCGGCAACAATAAGTCGAGCAAAAAGACGACGCTCTTTGTCGTCCTGGGTCTAATCGTCATTGTCTATATCGTAGGCGTCGTAGCATTTTCGCAGGTAGCCTACCCCAACACCACCATCGCCGGCGTCGACGTCTCGTTCTCTAACGCTTCGTCTGCCGCCACCAAGGTCAACTCGGCATGGAAGCACTATAAGCTCACCGTGACAGGCGATGACTTTAGCTGGACCTATCAGCCCGAGTCCGATGAACCCATCGTCGACGGTGAAGCTGCTGCAAAAGAAATCATCAACCACAACGAATCCTTTATTTGGCCGGTCCACCTTGTGGAATCCTTAAGCGGCAAGACCAAAACAGCCGTTACCTCCAACGAAGTCGATCTTGATCAAGACGTCGACCTGTCCATGCTCTCCGACACCTTTGACCAAAAGAAATTTGAGAAGGATCTGGGCGCCGCCATCGACGAGTTTAACGAGGGGCGTTCGGGCACGTTCGAGGCCAATAGCTCCTATGACGAGCAGGCCGGCAAGTTTACCGTCGAGAAGGCGCGCTCCAACGAAAAACTCAACCGCGAGCATGTCATTAAATATGCCGAGCTCGAGCTCGCCTCGCTGGCCGAGACCGTCGATCTTTCCAAGCTCGGCAACGATGCTTATGAGCCGCTCAATGGAACGCTGACCGATGATCAGATTCAGGCCGCATGCGATGCCGCCAACAACTTCCTTGGCGTCAACGTAACCCTCAAGCTCAACGGCGAGGATGCCGGCAAAGTTGATGGCAGCTCCGTATTGCAGTGGATCAGCTTTGCCGATCCGGCCAACCCCACGCTCGATACGTCGCAGATCAGCAGCTGGGCAGCCGAGCTCGCCAACGGCTTTAATACCGTGGGCTCCACTCGCTGGTGGACGCGCGCCGATGGCAAGCAGTGCGCCGTCGAAGGCGGTGACTTTGGTTGGTCCATCGACAGTAGCTCGCTCGCCAAGCAGGTCGAGGACGCCATTAACAACAAGCAGACCGGCGAAATCGAGATCAAGTACTCCCAGAAGGCCGACACCTTTACCGCAAAGGGAGATCCCGACTGGAAGGCGTATATCGACGTCGACCTGTCAGAGCAGCACGCGCGCTACTATGACGAGAGCGGCAATATCGTGTGGGAGGCCAACTTTATCTCGGGCAAGCCGGGCGAGGACGCCACGCCCGAGGGCGTCTGGCAGATCAACAGCAACGACGGCGGCAGCACCCTGATCGGAGCCAAGGACCCCGAGACCGGTAAACCCAAATATGAGAGCCCGGTGAGCTACTGGATGCCGTTCGAGGGCAATATGATCGGCTTCCACGATGCCACCTGGCAAAACGACAAGAGCTTTGATAATGCCGAGTCGTACAAGTGGTGCGGCAGCCACGGGTGCATCAACCCGCGCCCGGCCGACCGTGTTCTCCCACACGATTGCGGCGCCAGCCACGGTTGCATCAACCTGCGCCTGGCCGACGCCAAGGCACTGCACGATTGCATCAAAGTCGGCCTGTGCGTGGTTGTCCACTCGTAGTGCAACGCGCGCATTCCTACAACGTGGAACCGCTGCGACCAATCTAACAGTTCCGAAAGAAACCGTCCTATGCGCCCGCCCCAACCGGTGGGCGCATATAATTATCGAGGTTCTTTCTATAAAGGAGACGCTATGCCGAATGTCCCCACCATCACCCCGGGTCCGGATGATACTGAGAACACGCCCGAAGGTGTCACCGAAACGATTCCTCTGATTACAAACGTACATGCCGATAAGCAGAACGGACGCACGAACGATGCGGCCGAGATTTCCGATGAAGAGGCATATGCCAAGCTCAAGGCAAAACGTGCCGAACGTCGACGCAAAAAGCTGATTCGACGCGGTATTGCCGCCGGCGTCGTAGGTGCCATCGCGTTCATTGCCATTGTCGCAACCCTGGTTGTCAATACGCAGCCTCAGGGCGCTAGCGGGCCTGTGACCGACATGGTGACCGAGGGCACGTATACCACAACGGTCGAGGCGAAAGGCCAGCTCAAACCCATTTCGTCCTCGGTGGTCTCCCCTTCTGTCGACGGCACGGTCGATTCGATCAACGTGCAGGCAGGCCAATCCGTCAACGAGGGCGACGTGCTTATGACCATTAAAAACGACGAGCTCGATCGCAACGTTGCCGAGGCGCAGCGTGCAGTTGCAGCTGCTCAGGAAGACCTCGCCAACGCGCAGAAAGCCGCAGCCGCCGCGCAGGCCACCCCAACGACGGACGTCGAGGGAGCTTCCGCAGCGGCTGG
>URVK01000197.1 GCA_900551305.1 uncultured Collinsella sp. | reverse complement strand
GGAGCCTCCAAGTTGGAAACCGACTGCGGGGCGTGCGACGCAAGGAACGAACGGGCAGCGGCGTGGTCGGCGCAGCGAGCGAGTGCCTGCTCACAGAGCTCGGCAGCCTCCTCCGCATCTGCCGTCCCCTGAGCTTGACGCACAAGATCGTCCGCCTCGGTTACGCCCGAAGAAACTTCCGCCTCACGCGCCTTAAGATAGGCAGCATCGACGCCCGGTACGAGCAAGGCGCGCCTTAAGAGTCCATCTGCCTCCGCAAAGCGACGCTCCGCAATGGCGGACGTGAGCTTGGCGCCCAAATCGCCCGCGGCAGTCTGGAGCTGAGCGACTTTTGTGTCGACCTCGGCAACGCGGGGCAAGGACGGCCACGCCGAGCGCGCCTGAGCGAGGTTTGCCTTCGCACCCTCAAAGTTGAGCCAGCCCGCAAGCTTATCGGCAGCGTCGCATAGGCGCTCCGCATCCTCGATGGCCGCACCCAAAGGCGCACCGCAACCGGGGCAGCGATCGTTGGTGTTGGGGTATTTCTTGTGGCACGAGGGGCACTCGAGCATAAGCGGCAAACCGCAGCGACCGCACGTGGCAGCAGACTTATCGTTCATATGACCGCAGCGGCACTGAACGAGCGAGTCGAGCTCTGCATCTCGCTCAAGCGAAATGCCCTTCTTTTTGCAGTGGCCTACGAGCAGGGAACGCGCCTCGGTCTTGTCCGCCACAAAGGGAGCAAGGGTCTCAACGGCAGCACGTTGCTGTTCGACCCTTAAGCTGTTGTCCGAGAACGATGCGAGCTCGTCGAGCTCATCAAAGACACGGTTGAGCTTAAGGCGATTGAGGCATGCGTCGTACTCTTTACGAGCGTCGTCTGTGCCAAAGGCCTTGCGGCACAGGGCCTCAAGGCTCGCCGCGGCAGCCTGCTCGGGCGTGTTAGCACGGAACGATCCCGCCACCTGTTTTGCCTTCGCAAGCAGGTCTGCGCTCGGGGCGCGATAGGGGTCGGCGCAGCCGTCGGGGCAGGCAAAGTCGTACAGATCGCTTTTGCCCAAGACAATAAGATCCGTCTCCTTTTTATAGCCCGCCCAACCAGGAAGTTTATCTTCCATGTAGCGTTTGTAGACATCGTTTGATCCGTCGTTGGTAGATGCGGTGGCACCGCCCTCGGCAACCGTGTACTTAAGCTCGGCAGCACGCTTGCGCACAAGGGCCTCATCCACCTGATACTCAACGCCAAAGTGGGTTTTCTTAATGCGCTTCTTGGTCTTGTTGCAGATAAGATCCAGCTGACCGGCAGAAATCTGATTGTTTTCCGCCGCCGCCTCGAGCACCGGATCGAGCGCGCCGTTCACAACCTTGAGAGCATTCGCCGCGATGGCAGAGACCTGGGCCTCGTTACCATCGGCAAACGCTTTCTCCATGTTGGGGACCTCGCCCAAGAAGCGCTTGTAGATAATCTGGTCCGTACCGCGCGAAGCCTTGGGGCCCCACACCACACGTGCATCCGTAAGCAGCTGCCGGAGCTTTTCCTGTGAAGGAACGGGGTCAAGCGGCGCGCCGACGACGAGTAGCAAGTTGAGTTCTTGTTCCATAAATAGGCTCCCTAAATGCTGATGCCAGATCCGCTCGAGATGGAGCGGCCGATGCTCGAGAACGCGGTGCCGAGTTCGGAGAAGTCGAAGAGGCCCGCGTAACTATCCGAGGTGGAAATCTCTTTTAGAAACTCAAGATCAGCGCCAGGAGTTCCGATACCGATGATGGTGACGCCGTCGCGCTTAAGGGTCTTGGCGTTGCGACGCGCTGACTTACACGCACCATCATCCCAATAACCATCCGTTAGGATTAGGGCGACGTCAGAGTATCCATCAGTTTGGACATCCCGCCTTTCACGCCACATAAAGAATTCATCCAGTGGATCGGCTTCATTGCCGCCTCCACATCCGTAGGCCTTGGAACAATAAAAGCCTTTGCCACCGCCGTTAATGAAGGCGGATTTACTGTACTCGAGGGCGGTATCAAAGTCGGTAAAACCAAGCCCTCGCGTCCCCCCAATAACATCAGAATAATTGCAGCTCGGCCAAGAGGCGATCATCGATCTGTCCGCAAAGTACATAAGACCGACCTCAACGCCGAAGCCGTCTACAGAATTCAAGAATGAATCGACGGCTTCCTCCGCGGCAGCAAAACCCTTGCCGAACATAGAGCCTGAGACATCGACGCAGATCATCACTCGGGCGTCGACGGGGCCATGATCCCCGCCCTTAACATCGTTATCCGTCGGCGCGTTCAGGAAGCGCGAGAGGTCGGACTCGACCTCAGCGCGCTGAACCTCGAGTGACTTGTCCGAGGACGCAAGCGTTGCGCCCACCTCGATGGTGGCGTTCTCCGTATAGGAATACGAGACCTTGACGTGCGTCTCACGTCCGCGCTCGCCCGGAATCTCGGGAACCACGTACTTACCCACCACCGTGTTATTGAGGGGCGCAGGATCGTCTCCCTGTAGAAGGTAAATCTCGAGCGAGCCCGGACGGCTCGGCGTGGCGCGCACGGCGTATTCGCGGCTATTGGTGGCAGGAATGGGCGTGTTCTTGCCGATGATGGTCGAGTTGACGTAGCGCGAGCGGTCCTCGCTCTCCGCGATCATGCCCATGGAGTGCGCCGTGCAGTCCACCAGCTTGGGGAGGGCGCCCAAAGAGAAGCGCGGGGCGGCGGCAGAGGCGCCGGGGAGCGAGAACGTGGTGCCGCACTTCTGGGCCGCGTACACGGCGGCGCCCAGGGCCACGGCCTCGTCGGGGTTGACGTTGCCGCCGATGGGGCCGCTGCCCACCTTGCCGGTAAGGTACTCGCGCACCTGCGGCATCTTGGTGGAACCGCCCACGAGGATGTAGCCGTCGACCTGCGCCCACGTAAGCCCCGCCTCGCGCAGCGCCTCCTCGCAGCAATCCGTCGTGAGCGTCAGCAGGTGGCGCGTGGCCTCCTCAAAGTCCTCACGCGTGACCTCGATGGTTCCGGAAACCGATTCCGCCATAACGCGGGCACGCGTGCGGGCGCGGTTCGTAAGGTCGCGCTTGACCTGCTCGGATACGACGGCAAGCGTATTGATGTCGGAGGGCGTCAGGTCCGACTCGACATCGTCGCGGTCTAGTCCCCTGGCATCGCAAAGCTGGTCCAGGATAAAGTCCGAGAGGGCGCTGTCCCACTGGCGGCCGCCCAGCTGGTGATTGCCCGTGGAGGACAGGACGCGGATCTCGCGCCCCGAGAGCCTGGCCACTGTGACGTCGAACGTGCCGCCGCCCAGATCGTAGATGAGAATCGTGCGCTCGCCGGCGGCGTCCGCACTCATGAGTCCGTAGGCGTAGGCGGC
>URVK01000196.1 GCA_900551305.1 uncultured Collinsella sp. | reverse complement strand
CGCCGGCCTGACGGGCCAACTCGTCGATCGCTTTGAAGCCAGCGTTGTGGCGGGTCTCGGCATACTCATCGCCAGGGTTGCCAAGTCCGGCAACCATGCGAATCTTAAGCGGCTGTGCAGCTGCCATGTTCATCCTTTCGTTGATTTGTCGCCTGCTATGGTGAGCGACCCTGTTGCCGCTGTCAAATGGAGGGCAATTGAGGTTATTTGAGGGCGTTTGGACGGCCGTCGAAATCGAGGTGGACAGTTAGTTCAGATACGTATAAGTTCTGAGGACTCGAAGTGCTCAATTCAATGCCGATACGTTGTTTTGGAGCTTTAGTTAGTCCATATGACGCTGTTTTGAAGTCTACCCTGCCTTCAAATCGGGCGAATGGTATAGAGATAACTGCAAAACAGCCTAATTCAATGTGTCCATTTATACGTATTTGAACTAACTGTCCAGCCCTGCTCGACGGTGCACGGGTGATTCGCCGTTTAGACCGGCGCAAGGCCGATTCCGGCCCGCAGGGCGTTGAGCCAAGTGGCCTGACGCTTGCGATAGCCCTTGATACGGTATCGGAATCGGACTCCCGCGAGTCGATGCATCGTTTGGGCGAAGGCTTCGAGTGCAACAAGGTCTTTCATTTGGTCGCGATTGATAACCAGGACGTGGATGCCCATTGCCTTGAGGCCATTATTTCGATTGCCATCGTGGATGCGAGCGTTTTGAAGCTCATGCCCAATTCCGTTGTATTCGTTGTCGACTCCGGCGGCCGGGCAATATAGGTCGCAGATGGCGTAAGGGATGCCGGAGGACATGTTGACCGCAAGAGTGTCGAAGTCGATTCGATAGTTGAGTAGCAGGCCTCCCATGGGCAGGCTGCAACATCCGAATCCGCCAAAGCGCATGGGCGCTCCGAGAACGGCAAACATTAGGGATTCGGCTGGGGATGCAGATCCGGGTCGGGCGAGCTTGACTGCCGTGCGAAACGAGGTGTATGAGCTGCTTTTGGCAAGCTGTGCAACAGTCTCGAGATCTTCGATGGTCGTGGCGGGCTCGCATTTGTAGTGTGCCTGTTCGTAGCGGGTTTCGTTCTGCTGTTCGGTCGCCGACTGGTCGCCCCGGCAATCGAGGTCGTCCATCGCTTCGTAGTCATCGCCCTTGGGCCAGATGTCGTCATAGGCAATGGGGTATGTTGCCCCGGGAGGAAGGGAGTAGGTTCCGAGCAGCTCCATAAGGAGCATCAAGGTTTTGGCGACTGATTCATTTTTGGAACAAAGCATGGCTGTCATGGCAGGAGACGTTGCGTAGATGTCGGCCTCGACGTGCATAATTGCACCTTCAGGAAGAGGAGTGGAGAGAATATGCTGAAGAAGTCGCTTGTCGGGGCGCCTGTTGTCTTCGTTTGAAACGAGAAGATCGAGCAGTTCGGAATCATCTTCATTCCAGGCGTCGAGTATCGAAAGTGCGCCAAAGTCTATCGCGTCATTGTTGGGAATGCAGCCAGCCAAGGCCTGTGCTTGCTGTTCGCTATCAACGGAGTCCCAGGGTAGGGCAGAGTACGCCCGTCGTGCGCGACGAATTGCGCGGAGGGCGGAGAGATGTGAAATCACGGTCGTCATAGCTATAACGTACTAAGTTGGCGGCAGAATGCGACCGCCATACCGTTCTTTTCGCTCAGCGGGGCGCTGCGCGCCATGAACGGCTGGGTGTTATGAAATCGGTGGAATCGGTTGAGGGGATTGCAGGAAATTGAGCTCTGCCGCGAAGGTTGACGATAGCTACTGGACAGTTAGTTCAGATACGTATAAGACGGCGGGCGTTCGAGGCGTTTCTAAGGGCTTTCGAGGGCGATTTGAGGGTAAATATGCGGCGGTCGTACTCGAAAGCGATGAGCTTTGGGCAGTATGGCGTTCGCCGGGGAGCTCAGAAGGCTCAGAACGGCCTTTGGAGCTTTAAAAAAATACGTATCTGAACTAATTGTCCAGGGAAGGTTGTCGAGGGGTAGAAAAAGGGTCGGAAGCGAGCTTCCGACCCTTTAAAAACACCAAAGATGATGAGATGCACGCTGGATTACAGCGCGAAGTCGCCGCCGACGAGCGTGGAGACGGGCTCCTCGTGGTAAACGGCGGAGATGGCCTGAGCGAACTCCTCGGCGACCGAGATGGTCTTGATTTTGCCGCCGACCTCGACGGGAATGGCGTCGGTGACGAGGCACTCGACGATCGGGGCGTCGTTCAGACGCTCGATGGCCGGACCGGAGAAGATGCCGTGGGTGGCGCAGACGTAGATGTCGCCAGCGCCCATAGCCTTGAGCTCCTTGACGTTGGCGCACAGGGTGCCAGCGGTGTCGATCATGTCGTCGTTGATGATGCAGGTCTTGCCCTTGATGTCACCGATGATGCCCATGACCTCGGCGGCGTTGTGGCGCGGACGGCCCTTGTGGGCGATGGCCAGGTCGCAGCCGAGCATGTCGGACAGCTTCTTGGCGGCCTTGGCGCGGCCCACATCGGGGGAGACGACAACCAGGTTGTCGGTGTCGAAGTGCATGTCGTTGTAGTACTGGCCAAACAGCGGCAGCGCGGACAGGTGGTTAACCGGGATATCGAAGAAGCCCTGAATCTGGCCCTGGTGCAGGTCGAGGGTGATGATGCGGTTGACGCCAGCGCGCTCGAGCAGGTTGGCGACGAGGCGGGCGGTGATGGGCTCGCGCGGGCCGGCCTTGCGGTCCTGGCGGGCATAGCCGTAGTGGGTGATGACGGCGGTGATGGAGCGGGCGGATGCGCGCTTGGCAGCGTCGGTGGCGATGAGCAGCTCCATGAGCATGTCGTTGACGTTGCCGCCGGCCACGGACTGAATCAGGAAGACGTCGGCGCCGCGGACGGTCTCGTCGTAGCGGGCGTAAATCTCACCATTGGCGAACTGCTTTAGCGTAAGGCCCGAAAGCTCGACCCCAAGGTACTCAGCGATCTTCTGAGCGAGGGGACGGTTGGAGGAACCGGAATACACGCGGATGGACTTGCGCATATTCTCCGACTTCTCGGGATCATTAATCGGCATTACCCTTCTCCTTTATATCGAATGCCATATAGATGCCTTGTTGCATTGTAACCGCGCGACGGGGTTAATCGGGTCTTGATAACGTCTTTACCGTCAACGGACACGAACCGACCACTCATCCGGTTGCGCAGGTCACGATAGAAAAAGGAGCCGCCCCCATGGGAACAGCTCCTTAGATGCTTGGTAAAACGTTATACCTCGTCGTCCTCGTGCAGACGGCGGCGGTAATCGGCGGCCCAGCCCTCAATGTTTACCTGGCGGGCACGACCCAGGCCAAGTGCGTCGGCCGGGACCGGCTCGGTGATGACGGAGCCGGCGGCC
>URVK01000195.1 GCA_900551305.1 uncultured Collinsella sp. | reverse complement strand
AGTACGTAGAATACCGAGCGAAAGCCAAACAGAAACACATCCGGACGGCCCGCAACAAAACTGGTCACGGCCTCGCCCATCGCCACGCTCATCTGCCCATACAGGATATTCGACGCCACCGTAATGCCGAGTGCCATGCCAGCATAGCGCGCCAAACTGCCCAAACTGCCCGCAAAACCGAGCGCCTCGCGCGGAGCCGAGCCCATATACAGCGAGTTATTGGGGCTCTGGAAAATCGACGTACCGCACGACATAAATGCGACGCAGCACACGATCACGGGGATGGAAGAGTGCTTGTCGAGCGTGCTAACCGCAAAAAGACCGCATACGTACACGCCCAGGCCGACTGCCGTGGGGCCCTCGCAGCCAACGCGGTCCGAAACCGTACCCGAAAGCGGACCGATAAAGGCATTCACCATCGGCAGCGCCAAAAAGAGCAATCCAGAGATGTCGGAACCAAAGCCGTGGGCGTCCTGAAAATAGAACGGCAGGATAAACTCGGATGCGCCAATGCCAACGAACACGATGAGCATGCAGGCAAGGTTGATGGTGAAGGCCGAATTTGCAAAGCTGGGCGTGTGGGGAGGATTAGCCTCAATCAGGGACATAGGGCGCTCGCCGTCCTCCGGCTTAACATGCGGTAGCGTGTAGAGCCCCACGATAAACGAGATGACGCCAATGGGCAGGTTGATGAGGAAGATACTCTCCCAGGGAAAGCTTGCCACCAGCATGCCACCCAGCACGGGGCCACACATCATGCCGAGGGCCACGAAGGTCGCGAGAATACCCATGGCACGACCTCGTTCGCGCGCCGGAAACGACTCGGTGATGATACCCATGTTGTTAGCCATGGCCGCCGCGCAACCGACGCCCTGAACGATGCGTGCCAGGATAAGAACCTCGAGCGAACCCGAAAGGCCACAAAGCAGCGAGCCGACCGAAAAGACGATGACGCCCAGCTGGAACACATTCACCTTGCCGTGCACGTCGCCCAGACGGCCAAACGGCAACATAGCCACGCATGTCGCAAGCAGATACACCGAACTCACCAGCTGAATGCGATCGAGGCCCACGCCCAGCTCCTTTTGCATCACGGGCAGCGCCACGGTCACGACGGTCGAATCCAGACACACCATAAACGTCATGATGAGCACGGTAAACAGAATCGCCCATTTGTTCTTGCCATGGGTGTCGCCCTCTAGGGCAATGTGCTCGCGGCGCAGCTGCTCTGCAGTTTTCTCCATATCCATCCTTTCGAGTGGCCCAACGCAAAAAACGGGGCCCCAATCGCCTGCAAACAGCCGCGATTGGGGTCCCGCCTACGGAATCGGAACTACAGGTCGCCGAAGCTTTCTGCCAGCATCGGCACCTTGCACGAACGCTAGCCTAGCACTGCTCGAGCGCCTGCTCAAGGTCGGCAATCAGATCGGTCGTGTCCTCGAGACCGCACGACAGGCGCACCATGTCGGCGGAGATGCCACAGGCGATGAGTTCCTCATCGTTCATCTGGCGATGCGTGGCATTAGCGGGATGCAGGCAGCAAGTGCGGGCGTCGGCCACGTGCGTGGCGATCTGGGCGAGCGTGAGGCTCTTCATAAAGGTCTCGGCCGCCGCGCGACCACCGTTAAAGCCAAAGCTCACAACGCCGCAGGTACCGTTGGGCATGTACTTCTGAGCGATGTCATAGTACTTATCGCCCTCCAGGCCCGGATAGCTCACGAAGCGTACCTTGGGATGGCTCTGCAGGAACTTGGCAACGGCCAGGCCGTTCTCGCAATGACGCGGCATGCGCACATGCAGGCTCTCGAGCGAGCTGTTCAGGAAGAAGGCCGCCTGCGGGTTCTGCATGGGGCCAAGGTCGCGCATGAGCTGAGCGGTTGCCTTGGTAATGAAGGCACCCTCGCGACCGAACTTCTCGGCATAGGTCACGCCGTGGTAGCTCTCATCGGGCGTGGTGAGACCCGGGAACTTGTCCGCATGGGCCATCCAGTCAAACTGGCCGTGGTCGACGATCACGCCGCCCAGGTAGGCAGCATGTCCATCCATGTACTTGGTGGTGGAGTGTGTAACGATGTCGGCGCCCCACTCAAAGGGACGGCACATCACAGGCGTCGGGAAGGTGTTATCGACCATCAGCGGCACGCCGTGGTCATGTGCGGCCTTGGCAAAGCGCTCAATATCGAGCACGGCAAGGGCGGGGTTGGCAATCGTCTCGCCAAAGACAAGCTTGGTATTGGGCTCAAAGGCTGCCTCGAGCTCCTCATCGGTGCAGTCGGGGGCAACGAACGTGCAGGTCAAACCCATGCGACCCATGGTGTGAGCCAGCAGGTTGTAGGTACCGCCGTAGATGGCAGAGCTTGCGACCACGTGATCGCCGGCACCGGCCACGTTAAAGATCGCGAGGAAATTCGCAGCCATGCCCGAGCTCGTGAGCATCGCAGCGGTGCCGCCCTCCATCTCACAAATCTTGGCGGCAACCAGATCGCACGTGGGGTTCTGCAGACGGCTGTAGAAGTAGCCCGACTCCTCCAGGTCAAACAGCTTGCCCATGTGTTCGGACGTGTCGTACTTCCACGTGGTGGACTGGTAGATGGGCACCTGGCGCGGCTCGGCATCTCCCGGGCGATAGCCGCCCTGAACACATGTAGTACCGATGGTCTGCTCGCTCATATCTAGCTCCCTTGCCTGGGTTACGTTTTATTCGGTTCACGATACCGCTACCCCGCACCCCTCTCAACCCATCCCCAAGGTGGGTTATGAGACAAATTGATCAGGGGCATTTATCTCAAGCCTTGGACGTTTGCTCGATAGATAAAAATGAGGCATACATGAAGCTCTCGATGATTACATGCACTGTCACGGGTACCATAGGCGGGTACACCGTGACCAAGGAGACAACGATGAAGCAAATCGATACGGCCCAGCTCGACATCACCGCCTGCCAGGCTCAGGCTGCCGAGTACCACGCCCGCGGCTTTAACTGCGCGCAGGCCGTCGCCTGCACGCTCGCGCCCGCCGTCGGGCTCGACCCCCAGGTCGCCTTTGCCCTCACCGAGGGCTTTGGCGCCGGCATGGGCGGCATGACCGAAACCTGCGGCGCTATCTCGGGCGCCGTGGCCATCATGGGCTTTGTAATGAGCGACGGCATGGAAAACCCCAAGACCAAGGGCCAGACCTACAAGCTGTCGCGCGAAATCGCCAAGCGTTTTGGCGAGAAGAACACGACGACCGTCTGCGGCACGCTCAAGGGCATCGGATCGGATAAGGGTCCGCTCCGCAGCTGTCCCGGCTGCATCGACGATACCGTCGAGATCGCCTGTGATGTGCTAAAGCAGCTCGCCGAGTAAACGGCAGCACCAGAAAAACAACGGCCGACGCGCTTGGGATTCATCCAAAA
>URVK01000194.1 GCA_900551305.1 uncultured Collinsella sp. | reverse complement strand
GTATCGCACGCCCGACGAGGCGGGGCAGGTGGCGCGTCGTGGCCTCGGCAAGGCAGGCACCCGTGGCGATGCCCAGGTGTGCCGCGTTGTGCTGCAGCACAATGAGCATAATCGTGGACAGCGTGACGATCCACAGCAGCGCGTAGCCAAACTGCGAGCCGGCGGCCATATTGGAGGCCCAGTTGCCCGGGTCGATAAAGCCGACGGTCACGAGAAGTCCGGGGCCGATATGCCGTGCGATGTCGAGTCCGCCGTGGCCACCGGTGCGCGGGGAGCCAAAGTGATGTTTGAGATGGTTGATCATGGTGCGCTCCTGCGTGCCGTTTGTTTGACTCCGCAAAGGATACCCGTTTTAGGCCAAACAGTTAACCAAGACTAACAAAATTGTTGTATTTGGATAGGATGATGAGGGGGGGCTGCGAAATGTCTTGATCTGTAACAACTAGGGATGGAAATTGGGCCTAGGTGTTACAGATCGAGACAGGAAGAAATGGTCCTATGGAAAATCTCGATCTGTAACAGCTGACCGCCGAAACCGGCCCTTCGTGTTACAGATTGAGACATTCGGAACCGTCTCTCGAAAACATCTCAATCTGTAACAGTTAGTCGTCGAAATTGGGTCTTCCTGTTACAGATCGAGATGTTTGAAGCGGTGAGTTTACAGGTCGAACTTGGGGCCCTTGTTGTCGCCCTTGAGCCCGGCGGTGTCCACTCGCAGGGCGTGCGTTACGCGATTGTTTCGAAACGGGCGGGAAACACAACGGGTCGGCGATGCTCCTAGTATGCCTATTCAACTGACTGTCTAAATATCTAGGGGAGGATCGCGATGCAGGCAGATTCCGTTCAGCAGCAGGGCCTTTATCGCCCCGAATTCGACCACGATGCATGTGGCATCGGCGCGCTTGCCGATATCAACGGTGAGCGCCATCACCAGATTCTGGACGATGCGCTGTCCATTCTGGTCAACTTGGAGCACCGCGGCGGAACGGGACTCGAGAAGAACACCGGCGACGGCGCTGGCATCCTGTTCCAGGTTCCGCATCACTTTTTCCGTAAAGAGGCTCAAAAGTGCGGCCAGATTCTGCCGGCAGAGGGCGACTATGGCGTGGCCATGCTGTTCTTTCCGCAGGACGACAAGGGCGTAGAGGATGCCCGCCGCGTGTTTGAGGAGGGCTGCGCCGAGGCTGGCGTGCCGTTGCTCTTTTGGCGCGAGGTGCCGGTCGACCCGCACGACCTGGGCGAGACGGCCCGCGCCTGCATGCCTACTATCCTGCAGGCCTTCCTGGGCCGTCCGGACGACACGCCCGCCGGCGATGCCTTTGAGCGTCGTCTGTATGTGTGCCGCCGCACCATCGAGAAGAAGGCCGACGCCGAGTTTGCCCTGCGCGACAAGATCTTCTATGTGTGCTCCATGAGCTCGCGTACTATCGTGTACAAGGGCATGCTGGTCGCCACGCAGATGCGCCGCTTCTTCATCGATCTCAACGACGCCGCCGTCAAAACGGCCGTGGCGCTCGTCCATTCGCGCTACTCCACCAATACCACGCCCAGCTGGGAGCGCGCGCACCCTAACCGCTTTATCATCCACAACGGCGAGATAAACACCCTCAAGGGCAACGTCAACTGGATTCGCGCCCGCGAACCCAACCTGTACAGCCCCGTGCTGCAGCATGATCTTGAGCGCGTGATGCCCATCATCAACCGCGAGGGCTCCGATTCTGCGATTCTGGACAATGTGCTTGAGTTCCTGGTCATGAACGGTCGACCGCTCACGCGTGCCGCGTCCATGTTATTGCCCGAGCCGTGGGACCACAACGACAGCCTGAGTGAGGAACGCCGCGCCTACGACGCCTACCAGTCCATGCTTATGGAGCCGTGGGACGGCCCAGCGGCCATCGCCTTTACCGACGGTCGCACGCTGGGCGCCGCCCTCGACCGTAACGGCCTGCGTCCTGCCCGCTACTATGTGACGCGCGACGGTCGCTTTATGCTGGCAAGCGAGGTGGGCACCATCGAGGTGAGCCCCGAGAACATCCTGACGAGCGGCTGTCTGGGGCCGGGCCAGATGCTCGAGGTCGATTTTGCCCGCGGGCGCGTCATCTACAACGACGAGCTGCGCGCCCGTTATGCCAAGGAAAAGCCCTACCGTGATTGGATTGCCGAGGAGACGCTGACCGTTGACGCGCTCGATGAGCCCGTTGCGACAACGCCCGCCGAGGACGCCGAGGTGCCCGCCGCCGTGCGCATGGCCAAGCTCGGCTACCACTGGGATGACGTCGACGAGGTCGTGCGTCCCATGGCCCAGCAGGGCAAGGCACCGCTCGCCTCGATGGGCATCGACGCGCCGCTAGCCTGCCTGTCCAAGAAGACGCGTTCGTTCTTCGATTACTTCTATCAGCTGTTCGCCCAGGTCACGAATCCGCCGATCGATGCCCTGCGCGAGCACATGGTCACCTCGACCACGCTCTACCTGGGCAACCACGGCAACCTGCTCGAGGACTCCCGCACGGCCTGCCAGCTGGTTCGCTTGGAGCGCCCGCTGCTGAGCGAGGAGGAGTTCGACCGCATCTGCGCCATCGACCGCGTGGGCTTTAAGACCTGCCGTTTCCGCGCTGTGTACCGCCGCGATGCCGGCGAGGGCGCGCTGCAGGCTGCGCTCAAGCAGCTTGCAGAGGACGTTGAGGCTGCGGTCCGCGACGGCGTGAACATCGTGGTGCTGAGCGATCGTGCCGCTGCGGGCGAGGTGCCCGTGCCGTCGCTGCTCGCCGTGGGCTGCGTGCACAATCACCTGATCCGCGCCGGCGTGCGCACCTTTGCCGATATCGTGGTGGAGTGCGGCGATGCCGTGTCTCCGCACGACTTTGCGGCGCTGGTGGGCTACTCCGCGAGCGGCACCTATCCGTACAACGCACATGCGTGCATTCGCGACTTGGCGGCACGCGGCGATTTGGACGTGACGGCCGAGCAGGGCATCGCCAACTACAATAAGGCTGCGACCGCCGGCATTGTCTCCATCATGTCCAAGATGGGCATCTCCACGGTGCAGAGCTACCATTCGGCGCAGATCTTCGAGGCCGTTGGCTTTACGCCGGAGTTCGTCAACGCGTATTTCGCCGGCACGGTGAGCCGCGTGGGCGGTATGGGCGTCGAAGACGTCGAGCGCGAGCAGAATGAACGCTATGACGCCGCGCTCGCCATTCTTAAGAGCCCGGCTCCCGATCAGCTGCCCACACTGGGCCTGACCAAGTGGCGCCCGTTCGGTGGCGAAGATCACCTGATCGACCCTCAGACCGTCTACCTGCTGCAGGCCGCCTGCCGCGAGGACAGTTACGACACCTTTAAGGAGTACAGTGCCCGCCTGCACCGCACCGGCCGTGCCGTGCGCCTGCGCGACCTGCTCGACTTTGATGTCAGCGGCCGCACGCCGGTTTCGCTCG
>URVK01000193.1 GCA_900551305.1 uncultured Collinsella sp. | reverse complement strand
CCCGCCGCGCGCAGTCAATCGACTCGCGCGTGACCGGGCAGGCGTCTGCATCAATAAAGAGCGTTCGCGGCATCTAGTGCACCAGTTTGCCAAATTGAATAGCGCGAACAATCAGCGTTACGCCAAACACCAGCAGTGCGGCGCCGCTAAAGATGACGAGCATCTTGGCCGACCACAGCGGATAGATAAACACGAACATGCCGGCGATGATGGAGAGCGCGCCGCTCAGGATGGCGAGGGCACGGTTGGACGAAAGCTCGGACTCCAGAATGGACATGACACCTTCGACGATCCAGCCAAAGCCGGCCACGATAACCACCATCGTGGTGAGCGTCGCGGTCGAGAAGGCCTGGTTGCGCAGGATTATGACGCCGCCCAAGATAATGAGTAGGTTGGAGATGATGCTCGTCACGCGCCAGCCGGTGGGCAGCAGTGGCTCGAAAACAGCGGTAAACAGCCTGATCGCGGCCGTGATCACAAAGTAGAAGCCCAAGACGGTCGTTAAGAAGACGAGGGACTTGGCGGGCGCAAACAGCAGTGCGATGCCGGCGACGAGCGCCAAGACGCCCGTGATGGCGTAAATCCAGCGCACGGCCTTGACGGCCTTGCCTGCCATGCTTTTCTCGTCAAATCCAAACTGGCTCGATTTTTGGTCATCATTCTTAAAGATGCCCATAATGTCTCCTTTCCGTGTGGTGCACGTCGCGTTCATTGCTCTCCGTGCGGCGTACGCCAAAAGTGCTGCAACAAGTATCGCCCAAGGGCGCCGATGCATGGGGCGGGAAGGACGAATTGCCGCCCCACATTCCCGAATTGTTACTTTTGTTCCCGCCCCAGTGAGGATTAATCAACAATTGTAGAACATTACGCCGCTGTATGTAATTGCCTAGGTTTTAGGTTAGATTTTCCTAAGAACAATTGCCCGAAATTGGGGGTCCCTATGAACGAAACAGTTCCCGCGGCGCCGTCGAGCGCGGAGTCGATGGCAAAGCAAGGTTGCGAAAAGCTCGGCCTGGACACGTTTGACGCGCTGGTCCGCCGCGCCCGCACGTGCCGCCGATTTGACGAGTCCATGCGCGTGCCGTGCGAGTTTTTGCTCGAGCTGGCGGAACTGGCGCACCTGGCTCCGTGTGGTGCCAATGCTCAGCGTCTTCGTTTTCATGTGGTGAGCGGTTCCGAGGACTGCGCTCGCGTGTTTGACGAGCTTGCATGGGCCGGTGCGCTCAGGTATTGCCCGGGTCCTGCCGAGGGCGAGCGCCCGACCGGCTACATCGCGATTCTGGCCGAGCGCGCCGTTCCGGGCAAGCCCGCCGCTCCCATTACCGAGGTCGACACGGGTATTGCCGCGCAGACGATGATGCTCGCCGCCCGCAGCGCCACGCCCGAGGTGGCCGCCTGCATGTTCAAGGCCTTTACGTCCCACGCGATCGATGCCATGGGGCTCGATAACGACAAGTATGAGCTCAAGCTGATCATGGCGTTTGGCGTTCCGGCCGAAACGCAGGTGATCGATGCGATCGATTCCAACCCCGATGGCTCCATCAATTATTGGCGCGACGAGGCACAGGTGCACCACGTACCCAAGCGTTCGCTCGCCGACGTACTGCTGTAGTTGAGCGTCACCGCGGTGTGATCCGGCGGTAAACCACCACAAAGGTACCTGTCCCCTTTGCGGTGGTGCGAGAGGAGGGCGTGTGGCAGATTTGTATTTGGTGCGGCATGGGCAGACTGAGCTCAACGTGCAGAACATTTTGCAGGGTGGGCACGATTCGCCGCTTACGGCGCGCGGGCGCGAGCAGGCGCTGGCGACGCGCGCGGCGTTTGAGGCGCGTGGCGTGACCTTTGACCGTGTGTATTCCTCCCCGTTGGGCCGGGCGCGGCGTACGGCTGAGCTAATTGCTGGCGAGGGCTGCTCGATAGAGCTGGTCGATGACCTACGCGAGTGGCATTTGGGCTCGCTGGAGGGCACATCAAATCGCGATATGCCGCCGCAGCCCTGGGGTGATTATCCGGTGGCCTTTGGTGGCGAGTCTGAAGTGCAGCTCCAGTCGCGTATGGTCGCGGTGCTGTCGCGCATCATGGCCAGGCCGCAGCACGACTGCGTGCTGGCGGTTTCCCACGGCTCAGCCTGCCAGGAGTTTCTTGAGTATGTGACTGGCAGGGGAGAGCTACCCGACAACGGAGCCGTGCTTCATTTTGGCTATTGCGACGGGGCGTTTTCGCTCCTTGATTGGTAACGAACGAAAGGACCCCTATGAATAAAGATCTGTATCTGGTCCGTCATGGACAGACGATATTCAACCTCAAGCGTATCATTCAGGGGTGGAGTGACTCGCCGCTTACGCAGTTGGGTTGCGACCAGGCGGCGCGCGCCGGCATGTTTTTACGTGCGCGCGGCATTGAGCCCGATCATGCCTACACCTCCACGCTTCATCGCACCGAGCAGACTATCGCCAACTTGTGGCCGGGCTTGGCGTACGGGCGCCTGGACGGCCTGCGTGAGTGGTTCTTTGGCGACTTTGAGGCCGAGCGCGTGATGCTCATGCCCGAGCGCCCGTGGCGCGACTTCTATCGCCAGTTTGGCGGCGAGGGCCAGATGCAGGTGCGCGAGCGCATGGTGGCGACGTTGACCGATCTTATGCGTCGCCCGGACCACGAGTGCGTGCTCGCGGTGAGCCACGGCTCGGCCATCAAGGAGTTCATGGACCACGTGAAGGGTGCGGCGGCTGATGAGCGCGATCGCGTACCGGGCAACTGCTCGGTGCTGCATTTCGTGTTTGACGACGAGGCCGGTACGTTTGAGCTGGTCGAAGTCTTTACGCAGGAGGATTACGCGCGCGAGCTGGGGCTTGAACCACTTGTGGCGGCAGCAGGCCCGCAGCGGGGATAACGCGAGCGTGGCGGCACGGGTCGCCGGCATAACGTCTCGACGCAAAAGGGGCGGAGATGCATGTACCTGCTGCATCTCCGCCCCCTGTTTGTTGAGCTGCCGATTTTTGTGCTGGGCGGTCTGGTCTTGCTAGAACCGCGCGACCTGGTGCGTGAGCAGACCTGTCGGAACCTGCGGCGCGGCGCCGCTGACCTGCGCGGTGGGGAAGAACACGGCTACGGCAAAGTTGAACGGCTCTTTGCCCTTGTAGGTGCCGGCGGCACGGGCATCGTCGGCCAGGAGCTGTGATGCCCCGACTAGTGCGGCAGCGTAGGCAGGGTCGTCGGCCAGTGCCGGCTCCGGCGCCTGGTCGAGCATGGCACGGATGGCGCCGACGGCGTCCTCGCGCTTGACCTCCCACACGCGGTGCGTAATGCCCGCAGGATCGGTGACGGCGTAGAGCGAGGCGCCCTCTTTGGCAGCGCCCAGGATGATATCCATGACGGGCGAGGCCTCGTAGGCGAGCGACACGGGGCGCGGCTGCACCTTGAGCTCGGCGATCGCGCGCGC
>URVK01000192.1 GCA_900551305.1 uncultured Collinsella sp. | reverse complement strand
CTGAGCGTATAAATTAGCAGGGCTTCTCCGCCGACCTGGCGGGCGCCGCAAACCTGCTGCTTGCCACCCTTACCGGCATCCCCGTGTCCTCCACACACATCAAGACCTGCGCCATCATGGGCGTCGGTGCCGTCAAGCGCCTCTCAGCCATCAACTTCGGCGTCGTCAAAGACATGATGTTCACCTGGTTCTTCACCTTCCCCGCCTGCGGACTCATCAGCTTTGTCATGGCCAAGCTGTTCATGATGTTCCTCTAGTCAAACCGAACGTCCATCCGGACTGCATTACCTCGCCCACCCGTCTTCGCCTCGAAAGGACCCACCCATGGCAAAGAAACCCGATTCGTTCTACTTCGACAACTACGTCGCCTGCGCCGACCTTGCCGTCCAGGCCGCCGAGCTGCTCACCAAGATTTTCGAGAACTTCGATCCCGCAAAGATTCACGATATGCTCAACAAGATGCACGCGATCGAGCATACGGCCGACAAGAAGCACCATGAGCTTGAGGACGCCTTGCTCACCGCCTTTATCACCCCGCTCGAGCGCGAGGATCTGGATCTGATGAGCTGCTCACTCGACACCGTGCTCGACCGCATCGAGGGCGTCGTGCAGCGCGTCTACTTCACCAACATCCAGAGCATCCATCCCGACGCCATCGTCATCCCCCAAAGGGTGACTGACGCCTGCCGCGCCATGAAAGACCTGATGGTCGAGCTGCCCAACTACCGCAAGTCCAAGACCCTGCGCGAACTCGTCATCCAGATCAACACCATCGAGTCCGAAGCCGACGAGCTCTATATCAACGCCATGCGCAACCTGCACGTCAACGGCAAGGACCCGCTCGAGGTCATCGCCTGGCGTGACGTATACGCCTTCCTGGAGTACTGCGCTGACTGCTGTGAGAATGTGGCCGATGTTGTGGATTCAATTGTCATGAAGAACAGTTAATTGGGGTACGTGTCCCGGCGGCGAAGGGCCGGCCACGGTTTGCTTTCTCACTCCGGCTGCTTTGCAGAGTCGTTCGAAAGTAAACCGTGGCCGGCCCTTCGCCTTACGTACCACCATTGGGAACTTTGGCTGATACTTTGAAAGCGATGGGGCTTTTGTTGGCAGGGCCTTTGAGCCCGATTGGGAACTTTGGGACCGCCTTAAACGTTTGGCTGGATGGGGCTTTGGGTACCCTTTGGTTTACTTTGGATTGATTTGCTGACTTTGGAGGGTTTGGTTATGGGGTATTTGGATCTGGCTCGGGGTCGGTATTCTTGTCGCGAGTTTGAGAATCGTTCTGTTGAGCAGGCTGTGGTGGATGCCATTGTTGAGGCTGGGCGTATTGCTCCTTCTGCTTGTAATAATCATCCAACCCGTGTGATGGTGTTGGATACGCCTGAGCTTCTGGAGAAGGCTACTGCTTGTCAGCCTCGGTTTGCTCGTGATGGGTCTATCTTTGGGGCTCCGCTTGTCTTTCTTATTTGCAGCGTTACCGATGATGCTTGGGTGCGCCCGTATGATCAGATGAATTCCAGTGAAATCGATACGTCCATCGTGTGTGATCAGATGATGATGGAGGCCACCGAGCAGGGCCTGGGAACGTGCTGGGTATGCCATTTTAAGCCTGGGGTGGCACAGGAGCAGTTCAATCTGCCCAAGGGCGTCTATCCCTATCACATGCTCGTCTGTGGATATCCTGCCGACCACATCGCCGATCCCGAGCATCGCGAGGCCCGTACCATTCCCCTCTCCGACTTCCTCCTCAAGTAGGTTTTGGGACATGCCTTAAAACCTACCCTTGACCGCTCACCCGTTCGCCGAGTTCTGCGCCATTATGTGCAGGGCTCGGTTTTTTATGTTACGCACTCCGGCACAGTCATAAAAAAGGACCCGCAAGCTGCGGGTCCTTTCTAGGCACTAAATTGTAGGCCGAATGTTAGTCCAGGTCGTCGGCAGCAAAGTTGTCGATCGGGGCGAAGGGATCGGCCACGGGGACAACCGGGTCAGCGACGGGCAGCGGCTCGGCGGGAACAGTCACTGCAGGAGAAGCGGCAGAACCGACCGGCGTGGAAGCCATCAGATCGGCCGGGAAGGAATTCTGGGCATCGTCCATGAAGTGCTGGATGAGCTTGAGATACTCTGCCTTGAACTCCTCACGGGAAGCCTTGAGACGATCGATCTCCTCGAGCTCGGCCTGCTTCTCGGTCAGAGCCTGGCGGATAACCTCGCGGGCCTTGGCGTCAGCCTCGTTGCGGATACGCTCAGCGTTCTCGTTGGCATCGTTGACGATGGTCTCAGCGGTCTGCTGGGCAGCGATCAGGGCAGCGGAAATCTGGCGCTCCTGAGCGGAGAAGTCAGGGGCGGGAGCAGCCACGGGGGCGGCAGGAACGGCCTGGGCGGTGGCATCCTGAGCCTGGGCAAGCTGAGCCTGCGCATCGGCAAGCTGCTGCTCGGTAGCAGTCAGACGACCCTTAAGGTCGACGATCTTAGCGAGCATAGCGTCAACCTCGGAGGACAGCGTCTCCAAGAAGACGTCGACCTCGGCAGGATCGTAGCCACGCTTGGCCTCAGAGAAAGTCTGAGCCTGGATGTCTGCAGGGGTAATAGCCATAACAAGTCTCCTTTTTCATCGCCTCGGCGCTACACGCCCGACGTAAGTTACTAAGACAGTTCTACACGAGTATACCTATAAGAAGCTGCAGAACCAGCCTCTGCACCAACTGCAACGCAATAATCGCAACGACCGGCGAAAAATCGATACCGCCCATCGGCGGGATGAAACGACGGAACAGGTTGAGCCACGGACCGCACACGCTATCAAGCACCGCAGCAATATCCTGAAGCAAACCACCCTGCTTCATGGGAATCCACGTCATAAAGCAGTAGACGACAATGAGCGTGGAATAGAAGTTGAACAGCGTGTTGACCAGCTGGACGATAGTGTAGATGTTGATGGGAATCTCCTCGTCTTGTCTTTACTTAAGGTAGCCGTCGGCACGAAGCTTCTTGAGATCGGAATCTTTAACCTCGCAACCGGCGGGCAGCACCATGAACACGCGGTCGCCCACCTCCTTGACCGTGGCACCCAGACCGCAGGCAAAGCCGTAAGAGAAGTCCAAGACGCGCTTGGCAACTTCGGTGCGTACGCCCACAAAAATCAGTGCGACAGGCTGCTTGGTGCGAACGCGGCGCACCACAGTCTCCACGTCGTCATAGCTCTCGGGGCGCAGGACATAGGCCGGCAGCTGCGGCGTGGCGTTGATGATATTGCTCGCATAGGCCGAGGCATCGCTCGGTGCAGGCGCGGGTGCAGCGGCGGCACGGGCGCGGGTATTCTCGGCGTAGCTCGACGGCGTGTCATAGGCACCGGGACGATAACCGCTCGCAACACTGTCCTGCGAGCGCGAAGGCGGGTTATACGTCGTGGCATGGCGGGGGTGCTCGCCGCCCCGCCGAGCCGAGGACACAAC
>URVK01000191.1 GCA_900551305.1 uncultured Collinsella sp. | reverse complement strand
GGGCGGACAGCGCCAGCTGCTCGCACTGGCAAAGCTGCTGCTGATCGGCCCCGAGCTGCTGCTGCTTGACGAGCCCACGAAGGGCTTGGACCTGGAGAGTCGCCGCACCATCGCCCGCGCCCTGCGTGACCATGCGAAGGCTGGCGGCACCGTCATCATGGCTACGCACGATTTGGACTTTGCCGAGCAGGTAGCCGACGACGTCGCCATGATGTTTGACGGCGAGATTGCCTGCATGGAGTCCCCGGCCGACTTCTTTGCCGACAACGTGTTCTATAGGGCGTGATGGGATGACGGACTGTCGTTTCTCGCGTTTGCTTGCAAAACTGGAGATCCCGCTGTTGTTGGCGGTGCCGGCGGTGATGGCTGCGTCGTTGCTAGCGGGCGTTGAGCAGGCGGCACTTGCCATGCTGGTCGTGGCGGCGCTGGTGCTCGCGCTGTTCTTTGCGGGTTATGAGGCATCTCGTCCGGGTTTGCGCCAGATTATGCCCACGCTGGTGCTCGCGGCGCTGGCGGCGGCGGGGCGCATCCTGTTTGGGCCCATTCCCGACTTTAAACCGGTGAGCGCCATCGCCATTATCGCGGGGGCGACGCTTGGTCGCCGCAATGGTTTCATGGTTGGCGCGCTGGCGGCGCTGACCAGCAATTTCTTTTTTGGGCAGGGCATGTGGACGCCGTGGCAGATGTATGCCTGGGGCCTGGTTGGCTATGTTGGCGGCGCGCTGGCGTACGCGGGTGCGTTCGACCGCGCCGACGGCACCGTGCGATTGCCGGCGCTGCTGGCGTACGGTTTTGCGTCGGGCTTGCTCTATGGCGTCGTGATTAACGCGTATGACATCATTGGATTTGTACAGCCGCTTACTTGGGCGGGTGCCGTGGCGCGTCTTGCCACGGCAGTGCCGTTCGATATTACGCACGGCCTTGCGACCTGCGTGTTTTTGGCCGCCTTGTACAAGCCTTGGTGTCGCCGCATTAACCGTGTCGTCGTGAAATACGGGCTGTAAGGCATTTCGCGTTCCCTCACGAACTTGCGGTGGAATAGTTCTCGTTTTTGGCTATTTGCTGCCCAAACAGGAACTATTCCACCGCAACTTATAGGGGGAGAGGGGTCACATGATTTGTTTTCCTCTGTCCCCCAGGAATTACTTGGGGCTAGAGCTCTAGCGTGAGGGTGACGGGGCAGTGGTCGCTGCCAAAGATGTCGCCGCGGATATCGGTGTCGCGCACGGTATTGGCGATTGAATCACTTACCAAGAAGTAATCGATGCGCCAGCCGGCGTTGTTCTTGCGGGCATTAAAGCGATAGCTCCACCAGCTGTAGACGCCCTCGACGTCTGGATTAGCCGTGCGCCAGGTATCGGTAAAGCCGGCGTTGAGCAGCTCGGTAAACTTGCCGCGTTCTTCGTCCGAAAAGCCGGCGTTGCCGCGGTTGGACTTGGGGTTCTTAAGGTCGATCTCCTCGTGCGCTACGTTAAAGTCGCCGCAGGTCACGACGGGTTTGCCGCTCTCGCGCTCAAGCGCGCTCAAAAAGCCGCGATAGGCATCATCCCAGGCCATGCGCACGTCGATGCGGGCGAGTTCGTTTTGCGCGTTGGGAGTGTAGACATCCACAAACCAGAACTTGTCGAACTCCAACGCGCAGACGCGGCCCTCGGTTGCGGCTTGGGCGACGAGCTCGGCCGCCTCGCCCTCGCCGGCGTAGGGCAGCAGCGCATCGGCGCGCAGTACGCGCAGCGGTTCCTGGCGGCTAAAGACCGCGGTGCCCGAGTAGCCCTTGCGCTCGGCGTAGCTCCAGGTTTGGTGATAGCCGGCCAGGTCGATATCGACCTGGCCCTCCTGCAGCTTGGTCTCTTGCAGCGCCAGGATATCGACGTCGAGTTCTTGCGCGATCTGGATAAAGCTCGGGTCCTTTTTGAGCACGGCGCGCAGGCCGTTGACGTTCCACGAGGCGAAAGTGTAAGTCTGAGGCATGGTGTCCTTTCGACGGGGTTGGCAGGCTTAAGATTAACGCAACAAGAGCGGGGCGGAGTCCGCGAGTGATAGTGCGAACGCCGCCGTCCCGGAGACACGGACGGAGGACTCATATGACGCAGGCAATATCGGACCCCAGGCAGGCCTCCGCCGCGCTGGCGGATCTGTTTGACACCCACAAGCGCGTGGTCTTCTTTGGCGGCGCTGGTGTTTCCACGGCAAGTGGCATCCCCGATTTCCGCAGCGTGGACGGCCTGTATCACCAGCAGTTTGCCTATCCGCCAGAGACCATGCTGTCGCATAGCTTTTACGAGGCGCATCCGGCCGAGTTCTTCGACTTCTACCGCACCAAGATGATCGCGCTTGGCGCCAAGCCCAATCGCTGCCACACCAAGCTGGCCGAGCTGGAGCGCGCCGGCAAGCTAAATGCCGTGGTGACGCAAAATATCGACGGCCTGCATCAGATGGCCGGCTCACGGCGCGTGTTTGAGCTGCACGGATCGGTCCATCGCAACATTTGCCAGTCGTGTAGCGCGGTCTATAGCGCCGAGTGGATTTGCTCGCGCGAGCACGAGGACGCCGCGGGCGTGCCTGCGTGCCCCGCGGCCGGCGGCCCCAAACGCGGCCTTGGCGCCAGGCGGCCGCATCAAGCCCGATGTAGTGCTCTACGAGGAGCCGCTCGACGAGCACGTGCTGACCGGTGCCGTTGCCGCCATCGCCGCGGCCGATGCCCTCATTGTGGGCGGGACCTCGCTCGTGGTGTATCCGGCGGCAGGCCTTACGCGTTACTTTACCGGCGATACGCTGGCTATATGCAACCTTGCTCCCACCGATCAGGATGCAAATGCCGACCTGCTGATTTCTTGCGACATCGCGGCCGCGTTTGCGTTCTAGCCCGCGCGCGCGGATACAATAGAAAGACTGAGTGCAAAGCGACCCCGCCGCCAGCTCCCCAAGCTCGGCGGCGTGGGCATTTTAGGAGGATGTTCATGGCGAACGACAGCAAGACATGGCGGTGCGGAAAGTACGAGCTCAGCTTTGACCGTCCGCGCATCATGGGCGTCCTCAACGTGACGCCCGATTCGTTTAGCGACGGCGGGGAGCACTTCGACCCGGACGCCGCGATCGAGTATGGCCTGGCGATGCTCGACGCCGGCGCCGACATCATCGACGTGGGCGGCGAGTCCACGCGCCCCGGCTTTACCCCGGTCAATCCCGATGAGGAAGCGCGCCGCGTGCTGCCCGTGGTGCGCGCGCTGGCCAAGGGGGGCCCCCTCGTCTCGATCGACACGCGTCATGTGGCGGTTGCCAAGGCGGCCGTGCGCTGCGGCGCCTCGATCGTCAACGACGTGACCGGCTTCACCGACCCCAAGATGGTCGAGTTTGTTAAGACGAGCACCTGCGGCGTCATCGTGATGCATGCCGGCGAGGTCGCCGCGCCCACCCGCACGCACGCAACGGTGCAGCTCGATACCTCGGCAGCGGCGGTTGTTGCCGAGAAGGCGCGCGAGGCGCTCCGATGCG
>URVK01000190.1 GCA_900551305.1 uncultured Collinsella sp. | reverse complement strand
ATCCAGATACCCAGGCCAAAGACGACGGAGGTACCGACGATGGTGGTAGTGCGCTGCGTGAGGCCCTCGCGGGTGAACATGCGCACGCCGTTCATGGTGATGGTGCCAAAGACGCCGACGGTCGCGCCGCCGATGACGGGCTGCGGGATAGCGGAAAGAACGGCAGAGAGCTGCGGGAACAGACCGGCGATGGCAAAGACGGCCGCGATGATCACAAAGACCCACTTGTTGACGACCTTGTTGGAGCAGATGATGCCCACGTTCTGGCCAAGGGCGCTGGTGGGAAGACCGCCCAGCAGGCCGCCGACCATAGAAGTGAGGCCCTGGGACACGATAGCGCCGGAGAGCTCGCGCTCGGTGGGCATACGGTCGATGGAGCCCAGGCAGGCGGCGGAGACGTCACCGATAACCTGGATAGCAACCATGGGGAACACGACGGCGAGGGTAATGCAGACCTCGGGATCAAACTCGAGCGCGTAGGGCATGAGCTTGGGAAGGGCGAAGACCTGAGCGGTGGCGACGCTGGAGAAGTCAATCATGCCAAAGGGGATGGAGACAATCATGCCGACGATCATGCCAAAGAACACGGATCCCAGCTTGAGCGTGCCCTTGCCAAAGTTGGCGAGTGCAAAGACCACGGCGAAGGTGATAAGAGCGACGCACCAGGCCTGCGGGGTGCCCCACAGCGGCGTACCCATACCGCCGGCCATATACTTGACGGCCGTGGGATACAGCGAAACGCCGATGGAGAAGATGACCGTACCGGTCACGACGGGCGGGAACAGCCACTTGATCTTGCTGTAGGCCAGACCAAAGAGGACCGCGACGGCGCCGCCGACGATCTCGCCGCCCAGCAGCGCACCAAAGCTAAAGCCCGAGGCACCCATGGCCTGCAGGGCCGGCAGGAACGCGAACGAAACGCCCATGACGATGGGCAGGCCGCCGCCGATGCGACGGAAGGGAGCGAAGGCCTGAAGGGCCGTGTCGATTGCCGAAAGAATGAGCGCAACCTGAATGATGTCGGTGCTCTGCTGGCTATTAAAGCCGTAGACGCCGGCCATGATGACAGCCGGGGTGATGATACCGGCAAACGAAGCCAGTACGTGCTGAAGGGCACACGGGATCATTTCCTTAACGGGAGGCATGCCTTCACGAGTGAACAGGGCTTCAGTGCCGTTCGTAACCGTCTCCTGGGTCATTTGACCACCAATCCTCGAAATAGTTGTTTTCGCATCTAACGCTCTATTGTGACGCAGTGCGGGGTTGAGGTTGTGCCTTCGTTGCATATCGTATTAAAGATGATTCTCATTCTCAATAATAATTTTTTGTTATCATACTATTCTTGAGCTGAGACAATGCATTTCCGCAGGTCAGGAAAGTGTCTGGTCAAAATAACATCTAACTTTTCTTTTGGTCGACCGTTTACCGCCAAATTCCTACCGCTCGTCTGTATTACGCAATGTACCTGCGAATATATGAGATGACGAACAGCGTGTTACCATGAGAAAAAATTGTTATGAACATTTTCGATTTCACCCCAAGGAGTTGCCCGTGAACGAGACCGTACGTCGCTTTTTGCCGATGGTCGATTTCCTGGAGCAGATACTCGGCAAAAACAGCGAAATCGTGCTGCACGATTTCTCGGATCCCGACCATGCCATCGTCGATATTCGCAACGGCATCGTGAGCGGCCGTAAGGTCGGCGGTCCTGCCACCGATTTGGCACTCAAGATCATGCACGACGCCAAGTATCGCGACCTGCCGTTTATTACGGGCTACGAGGGGCGCGGTGCCGGCGGCAAGACGCTGGAGTCCGCGACGTACTTTATCCGCGAGAATGACGAGATCGTCGGTATGCTCTGCGTCAACACCGACCTCTCGACCGTGCGCTCCATCAACACCATGGCGCAGCAGCTCATGGCGTGCTTCGACGCGGCGCCGACGCGCACGGAGCCCGCCCCTATCGAGGTCGAAAGCCTTTCGGAGTCCACACAGGAGCTCATCGACCGCAGCATTGCCGAGTTGCTGAGCGCGCGCGGGCTGGATGTAGCGTCGCTTGGTCAGAGCGACCGCGTGGATGTCATTCGCCACCTCAACGGCAACGGGGTGTTCATGCTCAAGGGCGCCGTGGCCTGCGCCGCCACCGCGCTGGGCATCTCGGAGCCCAGCGTCTACCGCTACCTGCAAAAAGTTCGCAAGGAGGGCTAACGAGCAAAATGGAGCGCGGCTCCACAAGCGATCCGTCACTTAACAAAAGACCCTGCAGCTCGCACGCGCTGCAGGGTCTTTTTGCATGTCATGTTTAGTTGTGGCCAACGACTTAGAGAGCGGCGACGACCTCGATCTCGACCAGACCGCCAGCCGGAAGGGCGGCAACCTGGAAGGCGCTGCGCGCGGGGAACGGGGCCTCGAACTTGGAGGCGTAGATCTCGTTCACGGCGGCGAAGTCGGCGATGTCGGCCAGGTAGACCGTGGTCTTGACGACATCGGCAAAGGTGGCGCCGGCAGCGGTCAGCAGGGCCTCGACGTTGGCGAGGGACTGCTTGGCCTGGGCCTCGACGCCCTCGGGCATCTTGCCAGTTGCGGGGTCGATGCCCAGCTGGCCGGACAGGAACACCATGTTGCCGGTCTGGATGCCGGGGGAATACGGTCCGATGGCTGCGGGTGCGTTATCGGAAGACACCACGGTCTTGCTCATGTTTTCTCCTTACGATCAATTGAGAGAGCGTGAGCGCGGTGTTCACACCGGGAGGCACAGTTCGGTCTGAACACCGCGCTTGATTGGGATAGTAAGTGAGCTTTTTGCTCGATGCAAGATTATTATTACGTTACGAGAATATTTTATCGCCCAACGGCGCCCGTTGGCAGCTGAACGGTTCTCCACGGGGTCAGCCAGCCCAAGCTGCTGAAGACTTTATCCCGCTTGGAGCACGGGCATCGCCTGCCGCAACGGCGCCACTATACTTTTGATTATCTGAGCATTTTGAAAGGCAGGATATGACCGCAACCGCCAGTCGAACCACCAACCGCAGACCCGAGCTCTTGGCCCCCGCCGGAGGCCCGGAGCCCTTTGCCGCCGCGCTTGCGGCATGGGCAGCTTCAACGCCCGCCGCAAGGCAACCAACTTTACCGACGAGGCCTTTGAGCAAGCCTGCCGCGCCGCGCATCTAGCCGGGTCGCGCGTCTACGTCACGGTAAACATCGTCATCAAGCAGTCCGAGATGGGCGATGCACTGCAACTCATCCATCGCTGCTCCACGCTGGGCGCCGATGCCTTCATTATCCAGGACTGGGGTCTGTTCTTTGAGGTCAAGCGCACCATGCCCGGCATCGAGACACATATCTCGACCCAGGCGAACATC
Organism: uncultured Collinsella sp.; assembly: GCA_900551305.1. Lineage (GTDB taxonomy): Bacteria > Actinomycetota > Coriobacteriia > Coriobacteriales > Coriobacteriaceae > Collinsella. Next base: position 139 of record URVK01000190.1, on the reverse strand, counting down.
CACGACAACCGCGGAACCCTTTGGTGCCGTGAGCAGGGCGCCGACCGCGTGACTCTCTCGCGCGAGCTCTCCATCGACGAGATCGCTGCCATCCACGACGCCGCGCCCGATGTGGACCTTGAGGTCTTTAGCCATGGCG
>URVK01000189.1 GCA_900551305.1 uncultured Collinsella sp. | reverse complement strand
TGCGCCCAGCCAATATAGAAAGTGCCCGCCGGATCGTCCTCAGTGCCACCGCCGGGGCCGGCATAACCCGTTGCGCTCACTGCAATATCGCTCTGGTACAGCTCCAGCGAACCCGCCGCCATCTCGCGCGCGGTCTGATGCGACACCGCGGTATAGCGGTCGAGCGTCTCCTGCTCAACACCAAGAACGCGATGCTTAATCTCATCGCAATAGGTCACCGCACCGCCACGCAGCACCGCCGAGGCGCCCGGGATATCGGCAATCGTCGATGCGATCATACCCGCCGTCAGCGACTCAGCCGTCGAAACCGTCACGCCCCGAGCGCTCGCGCGCTCGACAATATCGCGCGCCAGCTCCTCGTTGTGTGCGGAAATCTGCTCAAAAGAGTCCGTCATACCCACCAGGACCTAGACCGAAAAGACGATCTTGCGGCAGTTCCAGAAGTACTGGGCGCCCGAGATAACGGTCAGGACAACGGCAACGGCGTACAGGAAGCGCGACACCGAGTAGATGCCGAGCGTCAGCGCCACCGGGCCAAGGTGCAAGCCGGCCATAGCAAAAACGCACAGGTAACCGCAAATGGAGACCATCGTGGTTGCCGTCTTGTACTTGCCGAGCTTATCGGCCGCAACGACCACACCGGCCGCACTCGCGACCATGCGAAGGGCGCTCACCAGCAGCTCACGGAACAGGATAATGAACACGGACCACACGGTCACCGCGCCAAAATCCAAGAACAGCAGCAGGGCCGAAAACACGAGCAGCTTATCGGCGATGGGGTCCAAGAATTTACCGAAGTCGGTGATCTCGTTGCGCGAACGCGCCAGATAACCGTCGACCTTATCGGTGCACGACAGGATCACATACAGAATGAAGGCAGCGGCGGCGAGCGGGCCGTCGAAGATGCTCCAATCCGTACCGGCAACACTCGTGTGAGAAAGCGCCGACACGATCATGAACACCGGGATAAAGACGATGCGAACGCACGTCACGATGTTGGCGGGCGTCCAGACACTCGTCAGTTCCTTATTGCTCTCGTTAGCCACGACGCTCTCCTACTCCACAACATGACCGATAAGCTCATAGCAGAAGCTATCGGTAAACTCGACGGTCAGAATATCGCCCACGGACGCCTCGCTGGCGTCCAGATGCACCGCGCCATCGGAATCGGGCGCCTGGAACCAGGCATGGCCGATCAGCTCGGCGCCATCCTCGGTCTCTTCGATACCGTCGACGATTACCTGGGCGCGCTCGCCCACATGTGCGGCGGTGGCGGCAAAACCGAGCGACTCGGCCAGGTCCATGGCCTCCTGGGCGCGCTCGAGCTTGACCTCTTCGTCGACCTGACCCTCCATCTTAGCGGCCAGGCTGCCCTCCTCCTGCCAGCGAGGCAAGTCCCCCGGGGAGTCAAAGCCGACGGTGTCCATAAAGTCGATAAGATCGCGGAACTCGTCGTCGGTCTCGGTCGGGAAGCCGACCATGGCCGTGGAACGAATCACGATGCCGGGGATGCGCTCGCGAAGGTCACGGAACAGATCCTCGAGCTCCTGGCGCGAACCGGAGCGACGCATGGCCTTGAGAATGCGCGCGTCGCAGTGCTGCACGGGGATATCGATATAGGGCAGCACCTCGGGCGTATCGCGAATCGTCTCGATGAGTTCGTCAGTCATGCCTTCGGGCTGCAGATAGAGCACGCGGACCCAGACGTTGTGCGGGCGCACGGCCTCGGCGACGGCACGCAGCAGCTGCGCCAGATTGCGCGGCGAGCCATCGGCGACGTCCTCGTCGGCAAAGTCGGTACCCCAGATGCCCGTGTCCTGGCCGATCAGCACGATCTCGCGCACACCGCCGGCAACCAGGTCACGCACCTCGGAGATAATGCTCTCGGCATTGCGCGAATGATAGCGACCGCGAATATAGGGGATCATGCAGAAGCTGCAGAAGCGGTTGCAGCCATCGGAAATCTTGACGTAGGCGACAGCACCCTCGACGGTACGTTTGACCTGCGGGATATAGGCTGCAATCTCACGCTCGACACCCAGCACGCCATCGATGACCGCCACGATGCCGTCTTCCTCGTCGGCCTTCACAAAGGCAGCGACCTCGGGCAGCTCGTCAGGCAGGTCATCGCCATAGCGCGACGGCACGCAGCCGCACATGACGATGGGGCAAGAACGAACGCCGTCCTGAACCTCGTTGGCGAGCTCGAGCGTGGTCTCGATGCTCTCGGACGTTGCGGAGGCGAGGAACGAGCAAGTATTGACGATGGCGATATCGGCAACCTGCGGGTCGAATGCCTCCTCGTAGCCCGCGGCGGTCAAAAGAGAACGCATGCGGTCGGTGTCAACCTCGTTCTTAGCGCACCCGAGGGTGATGTAGAGCACGGAGCCCAACGGTGTATCCATGTTGGAGAGCAGTCCTTTCGATTGATATTAGCGGTAGTTGGTGAACTGCAGCGGCTGGCCGTAGTCATGGTCGCGCAGGAACTGGATCACGGTCTGCAACGCGTCCTTCGAAGCAGAGGAAACACGCAGCTTGTCGGCCTCGATGGTCACCTTGACCTTGAGCTTTTGATCCTTGATGTCCTTGTTGATCTTTTTGGCGGTCGCCTGGTCGATACCCTCGACGATATGGCCGAGCACGCGCACGGTGCCGCCCGATGCCGCCTGCGGAGCATCCCACGAGACAGCCTCGAGGTCGATGCCGCGCTTGATGAGCTTGGAGCTCAGCACGTCGACAATCTGTTTGGAGACAAAGTCGGCCGGGGCGTTGATCGTAAAGAGCTTGTCGCCCTTCGAAAGCTCGATCGTGGCGCCGGAATCCTTAAGGTCATAGCGCTGGGAAATCTCGCGCGTGGTCTGCTGGAAGGCGTTGTCGACCTCTTGCATGTTGACCTCGGACACGACGTCGAAGCTGGAATCTTTAGCCATGATGTTTCCTTTCGCGTACGAGCGGCCTAGTAGCTATCGTACGAATTGTCGGTAGAATCGGTGGGTGTCTGACCGTCAGTTGCGGTATCGGCGCCATCCGTGGACTGGGCATCGGTACCGTCGGTGGTATCGGTACCATCGGTGGTGTCGGTACCATCAGAACTTTCACCATTCTCGGAATCAGACGTCTCCTTCTTGGGAACGGTGATCGTCACACGCGCCACGCCCGAGGTCTTGGTATCGTAACGAACCTTTTCACCGTTCTTGGTAACGGTGACATCGGAAGGCTTGGACGTGGTGATCTCGATCGAAGACTCGGGCGTGTACTCCTGCTCAAAGGGGCCAGTCGCCTGGGCGCCATAGACCGACTTGCCGTCAACCTTGACCTCAATCCACGCGGTCTTTCCCTTGGCAACGGAGACTTTGACCTTCGTGACCTCGTTCTCTTCCTTCTTGGCCGTCGTCTTGGTAGCGTCCGAATCAGTCGACTCATCCGTCGCCTCATCGGTGTCATCGTCCTCGTCGACCGTTTCGGTCTTCTTAGAAGACTTCTTGGTCGTCATCTTGGTAGCAGTGGGCGTCTC
>URVK01000188.1 GCA_900551305.1 uncultured Collinsella sp. | reverse complement strand
CGCGCCTTTTAGTATGTCGAGTGCCCGGTGACGTGCCCCTGCGGCAACACCTTCAAGACGCACGCTACCGTGTCCGAGATGAAGGTCGAGCTTTGCAACGAGTGCCATCCGTTCTACACCGGCCAGCAGAAGTTCGTCGACACCGGTGGACGCGTCCAGCGCTTCGCCGACAAGTTCGGTGGCGCCGCTGCCGCCCAGCTCAAGAAGGCTGAGGAGGCCAAGGCTGCCAAGGCCGCCAAGGCTGCTGAGGCCGAGGCCGCTCGCAAGGCCGCCGAGAAGGCTAAGCGTGCCGCTAAGTTTGCCGAGGAGGCTGCCAAGCAGGCCGCCGAGGCTCCCGCAGAGGCTCCCGTCGAGGAGACCGCTGCCGAGGCCGAGACCACCGAGGCTGCTGAGTAAATAGCTCGCCGCGGAATCACTCGCATTCATGGCATAAGGGCCGTGCATCCGTTTGGGTGCGCGGTCCTTTTTCTTTTTAAATTAGTGCAAACTAACCTGTCCCCATGGCACCACATGGCAGAGAGGCGGCGTTTGCCCAGATAGACCTGCCAAAATTAACCTGTCCCATTGTGGCAGGTTGGTCGTAGTTATTACGTGGCGGTCGAGCTCGACCGTATAGGCCGCGCCTTGTTTGGCTAAAGTACAATCATCTGTGTTTAACTCGCCCGCAGCTGCACGGCGTGGGCGATGGCCAAAAAGGAAAACCACATGGGATTCATGTCAAAGCTGCTGTCCTTTGGATCCGATAAGGACCTTAAGCGCTACTACAAGATCGTCGACCAGATCAACGGTCTTGAGCCCCAGTTTGAGAAGATGACCGAGGAGGAGCTCCGCGGCCAGACCGATAAGTTCCGCGAGCGTTACGCCAACGGCGAGTCGCTCGACGACATGCTTCCCGAGGCCTTTGCCACCGTGCGTGAGGCTTCCAAGCGCACCATGGGCATGCGCCACTTTGACGTGCAGCTCATTGGCGCCATGGCACTGCACGAGGGCCACATTGCTGAGATGAAGACTGGCGAAGGTAAGACCCTCGTCTCCACGTTGGCCGGCTATCTCAACGCTATTGCCGGCAAAGGCGTACACGTCGTTACTGTCAATGATTACCTTGCCAAGCGCGACTCCGAGTGGATGGGCCGCATCTATAAGTACCTGGGCATGACCGTCGGTCTGCTCCAGAACAACATGCCGCTCGAGCTCAAGCGTCCGGCCTACCAGGCAGACGTCACCTACGGCACCAACTCCGAGTTCGGTTTCGATTACCTGCGCGACAACATGGTTACCCGTCCCGAGCAGCGCGTACAGCGCGGCCACAACTACGCCATCGTCGACGAGGTCGACTCCATCCTGATCGATGAGGCCAGGACGCCGCTCATTATCTCGGGCGCTGGCACCAAGTCCGCCAGTACCTACAAGGACTTCGCGCGTGCCGTGCGTGGCCTTGAGCGCGGCGAGGACGTGTCGCACGACATGCTCACCGCCACCGAGGATGCTGAACCCACGGGCGACTACGTCATGGACGAGGCCAAGCATACCATCGCCGCCACCGAGCGCGGCCTTAAGAAAATCGAGCGCCGCCTGGGTATCGATGACATCTATGCCGATCTCTCCGGCCAGCTGGTCAACCACCTGCAGCAGGCGCTGAAGGCCCAGTACATGTTCCACCGCGATAAACAGTACGTGGTCACCAACGGCGAGGTCAAGATCGTCGACGAGTTCACCGGCCGCATTATGGAAGGCCGCCGTTACTCCGAGGGCCTGCACCAGGCCATCGAGGCCAAAGAGGGCGTGCTCGTACGCGAGGAGAACCAGACCCTGGCCACCATCACCCTGCAGAACTACTTCCGTCTGTATGACAAACTCTCTGGCATGACCGGTACGGCGCTTACCGAGGACGCCGAGTTCCGCGAGATCTACAAGCTGCCCGTCGAGGTCATCCCCTCCAACAAGCCCGTGCAGCGCGTGGACCACGAGGACCTGGTGTACCGCACCATTCAGGCCAAGTACACCGCCGTTGCCGACGACGTTGAGCGTCGTCACGCCAAGGGCCAACCGGTCCTGGTGGGCACCGTCTCCATCGAGAGCTCCGAGAAGCTGTCCGCCGCCCTTACCAAGCGCGGCATCGCACACGAGGTCCTCAACGCCAAGCACCATGAACGCGAGGCCCACATCGTTGCCCAGGCCGGACGCTACGGCGCCGTGACCATCGCTACTAACATGGCCGGTCGTGGTACCGACATCCTGCTGGGCGGCAACCCCGACGAGCTGGTGCGCGAGCGCCTGGAGTACGAGGGCCTGACCATGGAGGACGTGACGCCCGAGCAGCTCGAGCAGTTTAACGCCGAGGCCAAGGAGACCTGCAAGGCCGAGCGCGAGCGCGTGCTTGCCGCCGGCGGCCTGACCGTTATCGGAACCGAGCGCCACGAGTCCCGTCGTATCGACAACCAGCTGCGCGGCCGCTCCGGTCGTCAGGGCGATCCGGGCGAGACCCAGTTCTACCTGTCGCTCGAGGACGACCTCATGCGCCTGTTCGGCGGCGACAAGATGGACCGCGTCTCCAAGATGATGGTCACGGCCGACATGGGCGACGACATGCCCATTCAGCACAAGATCATCTCCAAGGCCGTCGAGAGCGCCCAGCACAAGGTCGAGAGCATCAACTTCTCCATGCGTAAGAGCGTCCTTGAGTACGACGACGTCATGAACAAGCAGCGCCAGGTCATCTACGCCGAGCGCAATAAGATTCTGGACGGCAAGGACCTGACCGACCACATCACCGAGGTCATGCACGACACCGTGTACCGCTGCGTGCAGGAGTTCTGCACCAAGGACAGCCACGATGGCGAGCGCGACCTGGAGGGTCTGCGCAAGTGGGTTGTGGAGCTCACCGGCCACATCGATACGCCGAAGTTCCCCGACGAGGATTATGAGGCCCTGGCTGCCGATGTCCTGGCTTACGTAGAGAAGTGCTACAACATGAAGGCCGAGCGCTTGGGCGAGGACCTGATGCGCGAGCTCAACACCCAGGTCATGCTGCGCGTCATCGATACCCGCTGGATGAACTACCTGCAGGAGATGGACTACCTCAAGACCGGCATCGGCCTGCGCGGCTTTGGCCAGCGCGACCCGCTGGTTGAGTACAAGACCGAGGCCTACGGCGCGTTCCAGATACTCGTCGATACCATGTACGAGGATTATCTGCGTACGGTTCTGCGCATCGAGATCAAGGCTGCCCCGCGTGCCGTGGAGCACAAGGAGGAGCCCGCGCTCGAGGGTGCGCACTTCTCCGGTCCTGCCGAGGTCGATGGTGACAACGGCGGCTCGGTGCTGCGCAAGCAGGCGCAGGTGCAGGCCCGCACGGCTGTCCAGGGTGGTCCGGCTGCCGTCAACAACGGTGGCAAGGTGACCACCTATCGCAAGTCCGAGAGCGACGATCCGTACGTCAACGTGGGCCGCAACGACCCGTGCCCCTGCGGTAGCGGCAAGAAGTTTAAGTACTGCCACGGCAGGAATCGTTAATGGCTGAGGCTTTAGAGGTAACGCCCGCCGAGCTGGACGCGTTT
>URVK01000187.1 GCA_900551305.1 uncultured Collinsella sp. | reverse complement strand
GTCGTATCTCCACCTGGACGAGAAGCGTACCCGCGTGTTCGAGCTCGAGGCCAAAAGTGTTGCCCCTGGCTTTTGGGATGACGCCGACGCCGCCCGTGCCACCATGGAGGAGATCGCGCGCACCAAGGAAGATATCGCTGCCGTGGACACCGCGCGCGGCGAGCTTTCCGATGCCCGCGCCGCGCTGGAGCTTGCCGAGGAGATGGGGGATGACCCCGACGCCGCCGCCCTTCGCGAGGAGGCTGCAGCCACGGCTGAGCGCCTGGCCCGTGCCATCGATGAGCTTGAGCTTTCGAGCTGGTTTACCGGTGAGTTCGATCACGGCGATGCCATTGTGACCATCAAGCCCGGACAGGGTGGTCTGGAGGCCCAGGACTGGACCTTCATGCTCTTTAAGATGTACATGAAGTACTGCCAGCGTCGCGGCTGGAAGGTCACCATCAACGACTGTCCCGCGGCCGAGGTCATCGGCATTGACCGTGCGACCTTTACCGTCGAGGGCAAGGACGCATTTGGCATGCTGCGCGCCGAGGCCGGCGTCCACCGCTTGGTTCGCATTAGCCCCACCGACGACAAGAAGCGCCGCCAGACCACGTTTGCCGGCGTTGAGGTCATCCCCGTGCTACCCGATGATATCGACATCGAGATCAGTCCCGATGACATCCGCGTGGACGTGTACCACGCGAGCGGCCCGGGCGGTCAGGGCGTCAACACCACCGACTCCGCCGTGCGCGTGACGCATTTTCCCAGCGGCATTGTGGTCACCTGCCAAAACGAGCGCAGCCAGATTCAGAACAAGGCCGCGTGCATGCAGATCCTCAAGGCTCGCCTGTACGAGATTGAGCTCGAGAAGCGCGCCGAGGCGCTCGATGAGATCCGCGGACCCAAGACCACGATTGGTTTTGGCAACCAGATTCGCAGCTACGTGCTCTACCCGTACCAGATGGTCAAGGACTTACGCACGGGCGTGGAGACCAGCAATGTCGAGGCCGTCCTTGACGATGGCGACCTGGACCCGTTTGTTATTGGCTACCATCGCTGGGCTACCGGCAACGCCGATGCAGAAGGCTCGGAGGTCTAAAACATCGCGAGCCTTGGTTAAAAACCGGGGGGTGCCTACAAGCCGATGCCAAGCCCAACGGTTGGACGGGTTTGTATCCAGAATAAACCCTGCGCAGGGGTGGTTTTTGTCCGGCGAATCGGTAGAATCGAATACAAGAAGAAGTTCAAAGCGCATCCGTTTGGGTGCGCTTTTTTGAGGGAGGCAGCATGGCATATCGTCTGGACATCAAGCGCATTCTTTCGATGAACTTCTTTCACGACCTGCCCCAGATCATGTTGGGGTGTGCCTTGGCCGCCATCGCGACCGACTTGTTTTTGATCCCCAACGGTCTTGCCGCCGGTGGCGTTACGGGCCTTGCCACCATTATCCAGGCGGTCGGCGCGGCGCGCGGCCTATCGCTTCCCGTTGGTATTCAGACGATCGTGATGAACGCCTTGCTGTTGTTGGTCGTTATGCGCGAGGGCGGCATGTTCTACGTGGTGCAGACCGCGACGGGCTTTGTGCTGCTGGGCTTCTTTACCGATCTGTTCGCCCCGTTTGTAGCACCTCTGGCGGATGCGGACCTGATGCTCCCTGCCATGTGGGGCGGCATTATTACGGGCATCGGTTACGGCATGGTGTTGCGCGCCGGCGCCAACACCGGCGGCTCGGACACGATTGCCCAAATCCTCCCGCGTAACCCCTCGCTGCCGGTGGGCTCGACCGTCATGGCGATCGATGTTGCCGTATGCGCGCTATCGGCTCCGGTCTTTTCAATCGAAAACGCACTGTATGCAGGCCTTTCGATGGTCATTAGCGGCTACGTGATCGATGCCGTGGTCGATGGTGGCAACAAACGCCGTATGGTACTCATCATCTCGGACAAGTTCCCTGATATCGCTGCCGATATCATGTATGGCCTGGGTCGTGGTTGTACCAAGTTTAAGGCGACTGGCATGTATTCGGGTGCCGAGAAGCCAGTGATTATGGTCATCGTGAGCCGTCGAGAGCTCAATACCCTCAAGACGATCGTGCGCGAGCGCGATCCTCATGCCATCGTGACGGTTGCCGACGTTACGGAAGCCTTCGGCGAGGGATTCAAGGACATTAGCGCGTAGGGTCGATCGCGTTCCATCCAAAAGACGTTCACATTGATAAACCGTTTCATCAGCGGTTCTGCCTGCTAAATTGTTCAAATAATGATAAAAACTCTGGTAAAGCCATCAGTTTCCAGCATAATGAATGACGTACGTGCATTGCGGCTGTGTTGGGATTACCTTTCCGTGCCGTGCGCATTTTGTCTAATGAGGATGAAAGGAAGGCACAATGAGCGACGAAGGGCTCAAAAAGGTTGCCAACGAGGTAAGGAAGGGCATCGTCACCGGCGTGCACGCTGCCAAGTCCGGCCATCCGGGCGGTTCGCTCGGCGCTGCCGACATCATGACCTATCTGTACTTTGAGGAAATGAACGTCGACCCGGCCGATCCCCGCAAGGCCGACCGCGACCGTTTTGTGCTCTCCAAGGGCCATTGCGCTCCGGGCCTGTACGCCGTGCTCGCCGAGCGTGGGTTCTTCCCCAAGGAGGATCTCGAGACGCTGCGCCATATCGGCAGCCACCTGCAAGGTCATCCCAACATGAACGACACCCCGGGCGTCGATATGTCCACCGGCTCGCCCCGCCCAGGGAACTCCCCCCCCCCGGGTGGCAAGCTCCGCCGCCGTGGGCATGGCGGTTGCCGCCAAGCACTGGGGCGATACTTACCGCACGTACGCCCTGCTGGGTGATGGCGAGAGCGAGGAGGGCCAGGTCTGGGAGGCAGCCATGTTTGCCGGCAACCATCAGCTCGATAACCTCTGCGTGATCGTCGACCACAACGGCCTGCAGATCGACGGCCCCGTCGAGGAGGTCAACGACCCCATGCCGCTCGCCGACAAGTTCCGCGCCTTTAAGTTCCACGTGGTGGAGCTTGCCGACGGCAACGATTTCGATCAGATCCGCGCCGCCTTTGCCGAGGCCCGCGCCACCAAGGGTCAGCCGACCGCCATCATCGCCGAGACCATGAAGGGCAAGGGCGTTTCCTTTATGGAGAACCAGGTTGGTTGGCACGGCAAGGCCCCCAACGATGAACAGTTTGAGCAGGCCATGGCAGAGCTCACGGCCGCCGGAGAGGAGCTCTAGGATGGCAGACGTCAAAAAAATCGCCACGCGCGTAAGCTACGGCGAGGCCCTCGTCGAGCTCGCCAACGAGCACGATGACTTTGTGGTCCTCGACGCCGACCTGGCCGCCGCCACGCAGACCGGCAAGTTCAAGGCCGCCTGCCCCGATCGTTTCTTCGATGTGGGCATTGCCGAGAGCAACCTGATGGGCGTCGCCGCCGGTATCGCGACCACCGGCCGCGTTGCCTTCGCGAGCACCTTTGCCATGTTTGCCGCCGGCCGCGCCTTTGAGCAGGTCCGTAACTCCATCGGCTACCCGCATCTCAACGGTAAGATCGGTGCCACGCCTGGCGCCCTCG
>URVK01000186.1 GCA_900551305.1 uncultured Collinsella sp. | reverse complement strand
TGCGCTCGTCACGCGCGGCGAGGACCTGCTGGCCCGCCATGCCGCATCGCGCGCCGACATCATTCTGCTCGACATGATCATGCCGCTCGTCAACGGCATGGACACCGCGCGCGAATTGCGCCAGGCCGATACCGCCGTGCGTCTGGTGTTTCTCACTTCATCGCCCGAGTTTGCACTGGAGTCCTACGAGGTCCGCGCCTTCGATTATCTGCTCAAGCCCGTAACTTATGAACGCCTGGCGCAGTTACTCGACGAGCTTTCGAGCATGCGCCCGCCGGCAACCGACGAGCTCGTGATCAAAACGTCCTTTGGTTACCACGCCCTGCGCCTGTCCGACATCGAATATGCCGAGGCGCGCAACAAGCACGTGGTCTTCCACCTGCGCGATGGACGCGATATCGAGGCACTCGAGTCGTTCCGCAGCGTCGAGGACCGTTTGGCGCAAAATGCTACCTTCTTTAAATGCCACCGCAGCTACCAGGTCAACCTGCGCAATATCGATCACTTTGACCGCACGGACATCGTCATGCGCTCGGGTGCGTGCATCCCGCTTTCGCGCAGCTGCAAGCAGGGATTCCAAGACGCCTACTTTGCGGTTCGCTTTGAGGGTGGGAGACACTGATGGTCTCCTCGGTCGAAATGGTCCTTTGGGCAATCCACCACGCCACGACGCTGCTCTTTGGCGTCTTTGCCTCGGCGGCGCTGTGCGGTATCGAGATCAACCGGCGTCATGCGCTTGAACTGGTGCTGGTCGGTGCCGTAACTGGATGCGCATTTGGCCTCGCCAATGCCGTCGGCGGCGAGCTTTTCGCCCGCCAGGTATATCCGCTCGTCGTGCATCTGCCGCTCGTCATCTATTTGTGCGCGCGCTACCGCCTGAGCCCGCTGCTTGCCGTGCTCGGCATTACGAGTGCCTATCTGAGCTGCCAGTTCAGCAATTGGATGGGCATCGCCGCCTTTGCCGCAACCGATTCTCAGATCGCGTACTATCTGGCGCGCATCGCGACCACACTCGCCGTCTTTGCTGTCCTGTTGCATTGGGCCGGCGACATCGGTCCGCGCTTGGCGATTAAAAGCACCACCGAGCTGGGCATCCTTTTAATCCTGCCGCTCGTCTATTACGTCTTTGACTATGCCACCAACGTCTACACCACGCTGTTCCACTCGGGCTCGGTGGTAACGGTTGAGTTTTTGGCATTTGCGCTCTGTGCATTCTACCTTATGTTTCTTGCCGTTTACCTACGCGAATACGAAGAAAAGGAAACCGCCGAGCGAGAGCGCTGGATGCTCGAAACCCGCGACAGCGCCGCCATCAAAGAGCTCGAGGCTTGGCGTCAATCTGGGCGCGAGCTGTCGATTCTTCGCCACGATATGCGCCACTTCCTACGCGGCCTGGCCGCTTTAATTGAGGAGGGCCACACCGACGAGGCGCTCAAACGCATCGATGAACTCTGCGAAGCCGGCGATCGCACCGCCGTACGCCGCTTCTGCGCCAACGAGACCGTAAACATCGCGCTTTCGTCATTTAGCTCGGATATCAATAGAAACGGCATTACCGCCAACCTGCGCGCCGCCGTACCCGAAACCATCGACGTAGGTGACGCCGACCTGTTTAGCGTGCTCTCAAATGCCTTGGAAAACGCTATCACCGCCGCAAGCGCCGCACCCCAAGGAAAGCGATTCGTCGACTTTGACCTGCGATTAGAGGACGGCCAGCTGCTGCTGTTAGTTTCCAACACGTTTGACCGCGCGCCGCGCATGGTCGACGGCATGCCCGTGACCCGGCATGCGGGCCATGGCTTTGGCACCAGGAGCATCAAACTTGCCGTGGAGCGCATGAACGGCAACTGTCAGTTCCGCATTAACGGCGATCGGTTTGAGCTGCGTGCTGTGATGTAAGGGCGCGGGCGCGACGGATTTGCGTTCCGCGGGTACGGCTCGCCCGCTCGGGGTCATTTGTCGACGCGGGCTCGCTACAGCGGGGCGGCCGCCGGAGTCAGCTGCTTGATGTAGGCCCACATGCGCTGCTTAGCGGCCTTGTCGGTGAGTGCTGCCTCAAAGCCGTCGAGTGCGAGCACGCGGCGGCCCTGCACATGGGCGACCAGGCCGGGCTTGAGCATGGCGGTGTCGAAGTCATCGATCGCCACAAGCATATCGGCGTAGGTCTCGCGCATGGCGTCAGCCGCGTTGTTGTCGAGCAGTAGCACCGCCTCGGGGTCCAAGGCCTCAAGCGCCTCGCGGAACAGCTCGCACGGCAGAGTCTCGCCCACCGCGACCGCTCCGTCGCCCACGCCGGCGACGCTTGCCAGCACGCAAAAATCCTCGGGCGCGTAACCGATGGCCCCAAGCGCCTTGCGCAACGCCGCGCCATCCGGGCCGGCGGCAAGCTCGCCACCCGAACGCTCGGCCTCGTCCAAATCGCCTTTGACCAGCACGATCGGCGAGCACGCGTTGCCCGCGATACGCACGCCACGGACCGCAAGCGATGTGAGCTCTTGCTCGGCCGCCTGGGCGATGGCTTCTTTTTTCTGGCTTTGTGACGTGGACATGCGCTCTCCAATCGTTTGCGTGCCCACCATTATATAAAAGAGCCGCCCGCGAGTGGTTGCTTTGCGGGCGGCTGGGTATAAGCACGGTCGTACTGAGTTTTACGCGGCTGAGCCGCGTCACATTATGGAGGTCACCATGGCTGACATTAAGCAGATTACCCCCGAGAACTTCGATTCCATCGTTAACGACAGTCTACCCGTGCTGGTCGATTTTTGGGCACCGTGGTGCGGGCCCTGTCGATCCCTCTCGCCCATCGTTGACGAGGTTGCCGATGAGCTGGCGGGCAAGCTTGCCGTTGCCAAATGCAACGTCGACGACAACCAGGACCTGGCCATGAAGTATGGCGTCATGAGCATCCCCACGCTGATTGTGTTTAAGAACGGCGAGGAGATTGACCGCTCGGTTGGCGCTCTACCCAAGGCGAGGCTGCAGGCGCTGCTGGAGAAGCACCTGTAATACGCTTGTTACTTACCCGCCGTCTATGAGCGCTTTTGCACCGCTCGCCGGACTTCTGGATGCACCGAGTGCAGCCACGGATAGTATGGTAGTCACAAACAGCCCCCAGTGAACGGGTGCGGGTCGCACAGACTCGTACCCGTTTTCTTATGCAGCTGCGCACAGAGCGGGCGTAGTAAAATCTGAACCACTGAACTGCCCCATACAAAAGGAGATTTCCCATGCATGATGTTGGAATGAACATGAGCCAGCTTGCCATGAGCGTCAAGCAGGTCGACGACACCATCGAGCTCGCTCATGAGTGGAGCCATCAGCTGCTGCATGCGACCGAGAATTTTGACATGGAGCGCATCGGCGCCAAGCTCGAGGCAGCCATGGCCGCGCTGCACGAGGCCCACGACGCACTCGAGGGCTACGAAGAGGCCATCGAGGCCGACCACAACTCCGTCGGCTCCGTGAAGCTGGTGTAAAGTGGCCGAACACGAGCACGGCTGCGGGTACGAGCACGAGCGTCCGCACGGGGCGGGCGGGGACGCGGGGCGGCCGGCGCGTCA
>URVK01000185.1 GCA_900551305.1 uncultured Collinsella sp. | reverse complement strand
TCGCGGAGTGACAACGCGCTCACGGTCGAGGCCGAGCCCCCGATCGGTCATCTGAGCACGATCCTCGAGGTCGAGAGCCAGCTTCCGGGCGGCGTCGTCCGCACGGTCGCCATGTCCTCGACCGACGGCCTGCAGCGCGGCCTCATCGCCACCGATACCGGTGAGCCCATGAAGATGCCGGTCGGCCCCGAGACGCTCGGCCGCATTTGGAACGTCATGGGCAAGCCCGTCGACGGCAAGCCCATGCCCGAGGTGGAGGAGTTCTACCCCATCCACCATGCAGCGCCCCGTTTCGACGAGCTCACCACCAAGACCGAGATCTTCGAGACCGGCATCAAGGCCGTCGACCTGCTCGAGCCCTACATCCGTGGCGGCAAGACAGGCCTGTTCGGCGGCGCCGGCGTCGGCAAGACCGTTTTGATTCAGGAGCTCATCAACAACCTCGCCCAGGAGCACGGCGGCACTTCGGTGTTCACCGGCGTCGGCGAGCGTACCCGCGAGGGCACCGACCTGTTCCTCGAGATGAGCGAGTCTGGCGTTATCGACAAGACCTGCTTGGTCTATGGTCAGATGAACGAGCCGCCCGGAGCGCGTCTGCGCATCGGTCTGGCCGGCCTTACTACCGCTGAGTATTTCCGTGATCGTGGCCAGGACGTTCTGCTGTTCATCGACAACATCTTCCGCTTCTCCCAGGCAGGTTCCGAGGTTTCCGCACTGCTGGGCCGTATGCCGTCCGCCGTTGGTTACCAGCCCACGCTGGCAACCGAGATGGGCGACCTCCAGGAGCGCATTACCTCGACCAAGACGGGCTCCATTACCTCCGTCCAGGCTGTCTACGTCCCCGCAGACGACCTGACCGACCCGGCGCCTGCCACAACGTTTACGCACCTCGACGCCACCACGGTTCTTTCGCGTAGCATTTCGTCGCTCGGCCTGTTCCCGGCTATCGACCCGCTCGCATCTTCCTCCGACGCTCTCGATCCCTCGATCGTCGGCGAGGAGCACTACCGTGTCGCCGTCAAGGTCCAGGAGCTCCTGCAGGAGTACTCCGACCTTCAGGACATCATCGCCATTCTGGGTATGGACGAGCTGTCCGAGGAGCAGCGCCTTACGGTCAACCGTGCCCGTAAGATTCAGCAGTTCCTCTCGCAGTCCTTCCACGTCGCCGAGAAGTTCACCGGCAACCCCGGTGTCTACGTCCGCGTCGAGGATACCGTCCGCTCTTTCGCCGAGATTGTCGACGGCAAGGCCGATGACCTGCCCGAGCAGGCTTTCCGCTATGCTTCCACGATTGAGGACGTGCGCGAGCGCGCCCGCAAGATGGGGGAGAAGTAGGTTATGCGTATCCGCATCGTGTGCCCCGTGAGCTGCGCCTATGAGGGCGACGCTGCGTTTGTGTCGATTCCGTCCACGGATGGCGAGTTTGGCGTTCTGCCTGCTCACTCCAGCGAGATCTGCACGATCGACCGCGGTTACGTTCGCGTTTCCGATAAGGCCATGGGCACTGTCGACCACACGTTTGCCGTGGCCGGCGGCTATGCCCAGGTTGCGGACGATGTCGTGACCGTTCTCGCCGAGCGCGCTTGCGATTTGGCGACCGTCGATGCCGACAAGCTTAAAGCTGATATTCAAGGTTTTGAAGAGAAGCTGGGTAATTTGTCGGAGGATGATGCACGCCGCGCCTACCTCTATAATGAAATCGCATGGTGTAAGCTCAAGCTTGCCCAATAGTCAAACGATTTAGCGTTCGACCATTTGCGAACACATCATGCCCGGGATGGCCCAGCCATCCCGGGCATGCTTTTTGAAAGGGTAGACCTTGGATATTATCCGCGTTGAGGGTGGCCACGCCATCGGAGGCTCCGTGCCCGTTTCGGGCGCCAAGAACTCCGCACTCAAACTCATGGCGGCAACGCTTCTGGCGCCGGGCAAGACGACGCTGCAGAACGTGCCCGATATTTCCGATGTCCACGTGATGGGCAAGGTGCTCAAGGGCATGGGCGCTACGATCGA
Source organism: uncultured Collinsella sp. (assembly GCA_900551305.1). Lineage (GTDB taxonomy): Bacteria > Actinomycetota > Coriobacteriia > Coriobacteriales > Coriobacteriaceae > Collinsella. The sequence continues at coordinate 1,557 of URVK01000185.1, read as the reverse complement.
TGTTCTCGACGAGCACACGCTCGAGATTGATACCTCTCAGGTCGATTCTTGGGAGGCCCCCTACGAGCTCGTTGCCAAGATGCGTGCTTCCACCGCCGTCATGGGACCCCTGCTGGGTCGCTTCCATCGCGCCAAAATTGCCATGCCGGGCGGCTGCAACCTGGGTGCTCGCAAGATCGATATGCACATTCTTGGTCTTGAGGCCCTGGGCGTTGAGTTCGATACCGCCCACGGTTACATCAACGCTAATGCGCCCCAAGGTCTGCGCGGTACCACCGTCACGCTCGAGTTCGCCAGCGTCGGTGCGACCGAGAACCTCATCATGGCCTCTGTGCGCGCACAGGGTACCACGGTTATCGACAATGCCGCCCGCGAGCCCGAGATCGTCGATCTCGCTAACATGCTCAACGAGATGGGCGCCAAGATTGTTGGCGCCGGTACGCCCGTCGTGACCATCGAGGGCGTGGAAGAGCTGCATCCTGTTACCCATCGCGTAGTGGGCGACCGCATCGAGGCCGGTACCTTTATCGTCGCCGGTGCGCTGATGGCCGACGATCGCGGTGTTGACGTCACGGGTTTTTGCCCCATTCACTTGGGCATGGTTCTCAAGAAGATGGAGCTTATGGGCATCGATTGCGAGCGTACCGACGACGGCGTCCATGTGAACCGTGCCGAGCGTATCAAGCCGGTCGATATCCAGACGCTTCCGTTCCCCGGTTTCCCGACCGACATGCAGGCGCAGATTATGGTACTCTCCGCCCTTGCCGATGGCAGTTCCGTTATTACCGAAAACATCTTCGAGAATCGCTTTATGTTCGCCTCTGAGCTGGTGCGCATGGGTGCCGACATTCGTATCGAGAGCCATCACGCCATGATTCATGGCGTCAAGGGCTTCTCGGGTGCACAGGTTACCTCGCCCGATCTGCGTGGCGGAGCGGCCCTCGTCGTAGCGGGCTTGATCGCCGACGGGACGACCGAGGTTTCGGCCATTCATCACATCAAGCGCGGCTACGAGCAGTTTGTCGAAAAGCTGCAGGCGCTCGGCGCGCATGTCGAGCATGCTACCGTCCCCGATCCCGTCATCTACTAATACAGGTTGCCTATGTTTAATAAAAAGCCCCTCGCGGATACCACCACCCGAAGACCCTCAACTGGTGCGCAGGCCAAGATCTACAGTCGCGATAACGTGGCTCGCTATTCCGAGCGCGCTCGCCAACGTCGTCGTAGCCACACGATTCGTCACGTCGCGCTCATTGTCGTGCTTGGCGTGCTGCTGAGTGCCACTACCGCTGCCGGCCTGTGGTTTGCCACCATCATGGGCAAGCTCGGCGATTCTAATGTCATTACTGACAATCTGCGTCGGGTTCTGGTTGACACCGATGAGGCAAAGGATCCGTTCTACGTGCTGCTTCTTGGCACCGACGGCCGTCCGGGCGAGGATACGTATCGTGCCGACTCGATTATCCTGGCACGCATCGACCCCACGCAAAAGCAGGCGACGCTCATTTCCGTTCCGCGCGACACCAAGGTCGAGTACAAGGGCGAGACCATGAAGAT
>URVK01000184.1 GCA_900551305.1 uncultured Collinsella sp. | reverse complement strand
CGCGCCGGCGACCAAGAGATCCTTAAGCAGGGTGTTGTCGACTGGCTCGGCTGCAACTACTACCACCCCACGCGTGTTCAGGCGCCGGCGAGCAAGGTCGACCAGTACGGCCTGCCGCACTTTGCCGACGAGTACGTATGGCCCGACGCCGTTATGAACGAGAGCCGCGGCTGGGAGATCTACCCGCAGGGCCTCTACGACTTTGGCATGGACTGCGCTAAGAACTACCCCGATCTTGAGTGGTTCGTTTCCGAGAACGGCATCGGCATCATGGACGAATACAAGAACCGTGACGCCGAAGGAACCATCCAGGATGACTACCGCGTCGACTTTGTACGTCAGCACCTGGAGTGGGTGGCCAAGGCCATCGACGAGGGCGCCAAGTGCCGGGGCTATCACTACTGGGCCGTCATCGATAACTGGTCTTGGGCCAATGCCTTTAAGAATCGTTACGGCTTTGTCGAGGTCGATCTCATGGACGGCTACAAGCGCCGCCTTAAGAAGTCGGCGGCCTGGCTCAAACAGGTCGCCACGACCCACGTGGTTGATTAGCGACCGGGCGAACGCCCAGACCGCGCGCCGCCGCGCGCAACACATGGCACATCTGGTGGCAGAGGGCGACAGACCACCGTGCGCATAGGAAAAGGCCGGATTTGAAAGTTAGGAGCAATCATGGCCAGTGACAACGGAAAGAGCTTCCTCGACAAGTTTGCCGAGGTCTCTGCGAAGGTGGGAAACCAGGTTCACCTGCGTTCCCTGCGTGACGCCTTCGCGACCATCACGCCGCTCTATATCCTTGCGGGTATCGCGGTTCTTATTAACAACGTCGTGTTCCCTCTGTTCCCGCTCGATGCGGCGGGCCTTGCCAACCTTCAGACGTGGGGCTCGGCAATTACGCTGGGCACCCTCAACGTCTCTGCCATTATCTTGGCCGGATTGATTGGCTACAGCCTCGCCAAGAACAAGCGTTTCGATAACCCGCTCGCTTGCGTGGTCGTCGCCATCTCTGCCTTCGTCATCATGATGCCGCAGCAGATCACCGCCTCGCTTGCCGCCACGAGCCCACTGCTCACCGACAAGATCACCTCCGCCGAGGTCACGGGCGCCCTTTCGACTGCCAACACCGGCACCAACGGTCTGTTCTCGGCTATTATCATCGCCCTGCTTTCCGTCTCGCTCTTCATCAAGATTTCTGGCGTCGAGAAGCTCAAGGTTAAGCTGGGCGAGGGCGTGCCTCCCGCGGTCTCCAACTCCTTCAACGTCATGATTCCGATGCTGCTTAACCTCGCGGTCTTCGCTCTTGCCGCAGCCCTGCTCGCCGTGTGCGCCGGCACCGATCTGTGCACCATCATCTCCACGTGCATCTCCAACCCGCTCAAGAGCATCATGAACGCCGGTCCGTGGGCTGTTATCCTCATCTACACCCTTGCTAACCTGCTGTTCTGCGTCGGTATTCACCAGTCCACCATCTCTGGCGCTACCGTCGAGCCGATCCTGACCTTGAGCTCCCCCCTCCCCCCCTCCTCGGGCCCTCCCGGGGAGCCGATCCTGACCATGCTCATCGTCGACAACATGGCTACCTTTGCCGCCGGTGGCACCATCCAGCCCGATCACTACATGAACATGCAGATCGTTAACAGCTTCGCCCTCATCGGCGGCTCGGGCTGCACCCTCATGCTCCTGCTCGACACGCTCCTGTTCTCCAAGAACAAGGCTTCCGAGACCGTTTCCAAGATGGCTATCCTGCCTGGTCTGTTCAACATCAACGAGCCGGTTATCTACGGTTACCCCATCGTGTACAACCTGCCGCTCATGATCCCGTTCGTTCTTCTTCCCGATCTGTTCATCGGCATCACCTATGGCCTTACCTGCGCAGGCATCATCAGCCCCTGCATCGCCCAGGTGCCCTGGACCATGCCTCCCGTCATCAATGCCCTGCTCGCTACGGGCTTTGACTGGCGCGCCGGCGTGTGGCAGGCTATCGAGATTGTCATTGGCATGGCCGTCTACCTGCCCTTTATGAAGATTTCCGAGAAGGCAATCGCCAAGCAGGAGGCTTTCGCCGAGTAGAACGCCTAACGTTCGTCCCTTTCACCTTTGCGGGCGCCGGTACGCGGTGCCGGTGCCCGCAGCTCTCTCCCTTGTGTAAAGATGCAGGGGGGTGGGCACAATAGCCGCAAGGAATAAAACCAGTTGTCGTCTGCGCGCCGCGCAGTTATAAGGAGGAAACCATGAAGAAGATCATGCTCTGCTGCAATGCCGGTATGTCCACGAGCCTGCTGGTCCAGAAGATGCAGGCCGAGGTTGCAAACCGTGGTCTGGATATTGAGGTCGAGGCTCGTCCCATGAACGAGGCCCACGATCACCTGGACGAGTGCGACATGTTGCTGCTTGGTCCGCAGATCGGCTACACCAAGGGCGATTTTGAGAAGGAGGCCGCCGGCCGCTTCCCGGTTGAGGTTATCAACATGGTCGACTACGGCCGCATGAACGCTGCCGGCATCATCGACCACTGCGTCAGCGTGATGGGCTAGGTGCTCTGCATGGAGGATATGAACGAACTGCAGATGACCTGCTTTGAGATCATCAGCTACGTCGGTACCGCCAAGAGCATGTACATCAATGCCGTGCAAAAGGCCAAGGAGGGCGATTTTGACGCCGCCGAGGAGCTTATCAAGCAGGGCGACGAGGCCTATAACGGTGGCCACGATGTTCACATGGGGCTTCTGAAGAAGGAGGCCAACGGCGAGCGTAACGGCGAGGCCCCGTTGATTTTGCTGCATGCCGAGGACCAGATGGCCGGCACCGAGACCATGCGCGTCATGGCGACGGAGCTCATCGAGGTTCACAAGCAGCTGCAGGCACTTCAGGCCTAGTCGGCGTTATCGCCGCGACGGACCGTGCGGTCCAACAGACAACATAGTCCCTTTGACGGGCGCCGGGAGCCTCCGCCTCCCGGCGCCTTTATTTTTGGGGATGGTCTTGCGCGGCCTGTTGGGCAGCCAATTGCGTTACCCCAGATAAAACCTGCCAAAACAAACCTGTCCCTTTTTGGTAGGTTTTTGCCTTGAGAGCGGTACCATACAGGCAATGTTTAAACGAGAAAGGTGGGCTCCCATGGAACCTAAGCAGTACTACATCGGCATCGACGTCGGCGGCACTTCGGTTAAGGAGGGCCTGTTCGACGAGGACGGCAACCTGCTTGCCAAGGCCAGCGTGCCCACGCCTCCTATCGTTGACGCTGCGGGCTTTGCCGCGGTGACCGAGGCTATCGACCAGGTGGTCGCCAAGGCACAGATTCCGCGTGCCTTTGTGGCGGGCATTGGCCTGGCCGTTCCGTGTCCCATCCCGGCGTCGGGCGATGCCAAGGTCAAGGCCAACATTGCCATTAACCTGCCCGAGCTGAGGGTCGCCATTCAGAAGCACTGCCCCGATGCGGTCGTTAAGTATGAGAACGATGCCAACGCCGCTGCCATGGGCGAGGCCTGGCTCGGTTCTGCCAAGGGCGTGCAGAACGTGGTGATGGTCACCATCGGTACCGGCGTGGGCGGCGGCGTTATCGTTAACGGCGACGTGG
>URVK01000183.1 GCA_900551305.1 uncultured Collinsella sp. | reverse complement strand
ATCGGGGGCGGAGAACACCGTTCTGCGCCCCCGATTTTTAACTTGGCCCGAACGCCGCTATCGGCTACATCACCATGTTCAGCGCATTCACGAACTCCTGAGCTTGGGAGCGGCTGCTCAGACTAAAGACACAGGCAGTCAACAGCCTGTTACGTAGGAAAACGTCGCGGCCCTTGATCCTGCTGACCCCCGTAATGTCCTTAAGATAAACAATCTCGGTGTGCTTGCCACCAAAAGTGCCCTTCTTGAGCACCTCGATGCGGTTAGGGTAGATCTTGACGTCTTTAAACCTACCCGAACCTTTGTCCTGGAATAGCAGCGTGTTGTTGTCCATACACGTCACTCCCGTGGGGTTCGCTAAAACTGTCTCTATGGCCACATTTTAGTCACCGCAAGGCCCCATGCGATGATGTCAGACAGCACAGCAATTCGTGTCCGCGCGAGGCTTTAAACTAAATTCGATAAAGATGCATTCCACAAGAGGAAAGCGGGGCGACAGTGATGGGCGAACTGGTAAACCGTGGAGAATCGACAATCGTGCCCGAAGGTTTTTACAAGCAGGTCTCCTCGATTCTCAACGCCGCTCGCGACAAGGCCTATACCGCTGTTAACTTTGCGATGGTTGAGGCATATTGGGAGATCGGCAAGAGTATTGTTGATGAACAGGGCGGAGAGGAGCGCGCAGCATATGGAGAGGCATTGATTGCAGGCCTCTCCAGAAGGCTTACCGCGGATTTCGGAAGAGGCTTTGGCATCGCAAACCTTCGCAATATGCGTCAGTTCTTTCTTGCGTTTCCAATTCGCGACGCACTGCGTAGCGAATTGAGCTGGACTCATTACCGCAGGTTGATGCGCATTTCCGACCCTGATGCTCGCACCTGGTACATGAACGAATGCGCCGACTCTCGCTGGAGCACGCGCCAGCTCGAACGCCAGATCAACACCATGTTCCGCGAGCGCCTACTTGCCAGCAAAGACAAGGAGGCTGTCACCCAAGAAATCCAAAAGAGCGCCCCAGCTCGTCGCCCCGAGGATATCATCCGCGATCCATATGTACTGGAGTTTTTAGGTTTCTCGGACGATACTGCGTTTCGCGAGAGCGATCTAGAGCAGGCGCTCATCACGCATCTTCAGAAGTTCCTGCTGGAGCTTGGCCGTGGTTTCGCTTTCGAGGCGCGCCAAAAGCGCATCACCTTTGATGGGCGCCATTTCTATATTGACCTTGTTTTTTACAACTATCTGATGCGCTGCTTCGTGCTCATCGACCTTAAGACGGACGACCTTACGCATCAGGACCTGGGCCAGATGCAAATGTATGTGAACTACTACACGCGCGAGCTCATGAACGAAGGCGACAATCCGCCCATAGGCATCGTGCTCTGCGCGGACAAAAGCGATTCGATTGTCGAGTACACGCTGCCCGAAGACAACGACCAAGTGTTTGCCGCCAAATACCTGCCGTATCTTCCAAGCAAGGAAGAGCTGGCGCGCGAACTAAGCGCCGAGTACCGCGCCATCAACGAAGCGACTAATGGCGAAACGCAAGAGTAGCAGCACGTTGCGACCGAAGCCACCGCAGCCGTCGCAGGCGCACTCGCGGTTGCGACGCACGCTACGAAACAATACCGGTCATGGAGGCAGCGTGTGACATTCTAGCCGTGGCTGGCGAGCGTGACCTGACAGGCAAAGACGCGGCCTTCGTCTGATGTGGGCCCATTGGCTGCCACAGAAAAGGGCCGGTTGCAGCCGGCCCTAGACGATAATACCTGCGTTGCCCGCGCTTCCGAAGTGTGACTAGCTGAAGAGCGGGTTCCGCGGCACAATCTGATTTTACCCAGTGAGGAGGCTCTTTTGCAGCCGCTCCACTGTTTATTTACATCTGGCACCCTCAAACAATCAGACGGCAGCCCGCACTCCTGAGAGCTGCCCCGCACCCCCGGCCATCACCTTACGGCAACAACCGGTGCTACTCCCCTACTTCCCAAATAGCGCACCCAGCAGACCGCGGCGTTTGGGCTTCTCCTCTCGGTAGGAACCCTCGACGGCGGCTGCAACCTGGCGCGGTTGCTCGCCGCCTCCACGGCGCACGATCTGGTACAGGAAGGGCGATTTAACGTATTTGACCTCGACGGGCGTGGCGTGCACGGTGCTCTCGCCGGACAGATGCAGGCTCGGGCTGAGCGACGCCACGATATGCGTTTCGCGCTTGTCGCTAAACACCACCGCGGCCGCGCGGCCCGTCTGGCCGTTTACGGCAATGCGCACCTGCTCGCCATCGCGGCCGTCTGTCGCCGGACGATCGACAAAGTAGACCGGCACCATCACCAGGCCGTCCTTATGTTTGCGGGCCTTGCGCGCCCACATGCGAATGCTCTTTTTATTGAGCCCCAGTACAGCCTCGGCGTCGTTGCCCGCAACGTCGAGCGCCAACTTATCAATGACCACCTGGTCCTTGGTAGACGCATCGACTGAGACAACGCGAAAGTCACCTTCCTGCATGGCGGGATCGAACGGACCGACCTTGGCAAAGTCCCACGGCTCCAAAATGCCCATGAGGCGAACGTCCAGGTAGTTTGCCCTGGGGTATGCCCAGTCGAGCACCTCGTAGTACACCAAGGCCTCCTTGCTCAGGCCCTTGCCCGGGAAGCTCGCCATCATGCGCAAGTCCGCCAGCGCCATGGGGAAATAGAAGAGCATCATGTCGTTTTGGATCGCGTCTTCCACGTCGTGCCCGGCAAAGGCATCCGGATACTGGCGCACCAGCTGCAGCGCGTTGGCACGTGCCTGCTGCGGCGAGATTTCGCAGGGAATACCCTGCTCGGGCACATACTCCGCACCAACGCCCATGGTCAGGCGCTTGCTGAAGGTACCGGGCTTGAGCAGGTCGGCAATGCCGATCTTGTTGCCGCAGGACGGGCACTCAAACACACGCTGCGTTGACTCGCCCTCAAAGGACGCTCCGCAGAAGGGGCAAGGAATGCTCACATGCGTGGCCTCTTGGAACTCCTGCGCCGTGCCGCGATCCTCCCACAGCAGATGTTCCAGGACCGACTGATTGCGCCAATACGCATTGAAGAAATACCAGTCCGGGTCCTGCGGGCGCTCGAGTTGCGACACATGCGTGAGTTTGAGCAGTCCATCCACCACCGTCAACGGCGTATGGCGAATACCCAAAGCGCTCTTGGGCTCTCCGGCGTCCGCCTGCCACGGAACCACCGTGCCGCAATAGGCGCACTCAAAGCTGCGCTTAGCCTGGTGCGAGTACATAGGGCCGCCGCAGTTTTGACATTTAATGGCAAACATCTCGTCCATGGAAACGTCCTCCTTTGCACAGGGGCTGTCGACATTAAGTATGTCGAGCAAGCAGGCACATGCCCATACCCATGTGGCCCAAAATGGACCACCCAGGCAGACGAGAAGTCTCGCTCGTTAGCACCGGCAGACTATTGCTGCATTTTCTGAGCATCGGCGCACGGCGCCCCCGTGCGAGCTACACTATCCCCTTAAACATGATTGTGAGGACGACCGCTATGCTATTTGTAAATCGGCTGGTACATACGCTTGTTCCCGGCAGCGAGGGCGAGCCA
>URVK01000182.1 GCA_900551305.1 uncultured Collinsella sp. | reverse complement strand
TCGTCTTGGGTGTAGAAGCCCTCGCCCGAAGCACCGCTGTAGCCGTTGCCCTGATAACTATCGTCATAGCCGTCATCGTAGCCGTAGTCGTCGTCCTGGCCATAACCCTGGTCGTAACCCTGCTGGCCGCCCAGGTGCATCTTATTTTTAATCTCGTCAAGGAAGCCCATGGTTGTGTCCTCTCGCGGTTTAGTGCAGGCGCCCCGATAATCAGTGCGCACTTCAGAGCCTTATTTTACTGCAAACTCCGGGCTAAATACTACCCTGCCCAGGCGAACGAGCGTAGAGCCCTCCTCAAGGGCAGGCTCAAAGTCCTCGCTCATGCCGCAGGAAAGCTCAGGCAGGTTCAAATCGGGATGCGCCGCCTCCAGCTCATCCCTCAGCTCACGAAGCCCCGCAAAGGTGCGGCGTGCCACATCCTTATTCCCCCGGGGCGCCATAGTCATAAGCCCCTGTACGCAAATTCCCTCAAGTTCTGCAAGCTCACCCGCGGCGGCGCGAATCTCATCGGGTGAAAAGCCTCCCTTCGACTCCTCACCACTCACATTGACCTCAATGAGCACACGCTGGGGGCCGACGAGCTCGCCTGCCTCAATCTTGCGAACAGCACGACTCGAGATCGCCTGCGCCAGATGCAGCGAACCCACCGAGTGAATCAGCTCGGCTGAGCCCAGCACCGCATTGATCTTATTGGTCTGCAGGTTGCCGATCATATCGAAGCGCACCTCGGGCAGCTCCGGATGCTCCGCCAGACCCGTGAGCTTGCGAACCAGCTCCTGCGGGCGGTTCTCGGCAAAATGGCGATACCCCGCCTGGATGGCGGCAACGGTCTCATCGACACCAACGGTCTTGGACACGGCAATGAGGCTCGCGGCGTCGTGGGGACGGCCCGCGCGATCGAGCGCCGCATAAAAACGTTCCAGAATCTGCTCGCGGCGAGCGCGCATCAAGTCCAAATAGTTATCCATTGCCAATCGCCTCCGCTGACAGCCAAACAAGTAGTCCCATGCTAACGCAAGAGCGCGGCCCCGCATGTGCAAGGCCGCGCTCACTTAGGTATTTACAATCTTTCGACGAACGGGGTTACTTACTCCTCGTCGTCCTCGCCATCGTCCTCATCCTCAAGATGATCGAGCAGGTAGCGAAGACCCTCGCTGACCTCGTTAACGGGCACCTTGGCAACGTAGCGTGCATCGACGGCGGGCCTCATGATAACACCCTCGCCCGAAGGCACGCGCATGCTCTCGAGCTCATCCTCATCAGTGCAGGCGATATCACCGGCAGTCATACGCTGTCCGGTCAACAGGAAGGTCAGACGGCAGGCGGCATCGATGGAAATCGAGGCGATGCGATCGAGATAGCGCGATACCATGATGGCGCGGCGCAGGTCGTCATAGTTGCTGTCGTCGTCCATAAAATCGTCCGTGTCCATGCGGTTAAAGGTGCGGAAGAACTTCTCGTAGGCGGCGTGCACTGGCTCGTCCTCGACGGCCAAGTTGCAGATGATGGACATGTCGTTGGTGACGAGCGCAGAAAGCGAAGAGCCCAGCACCTGGTAGACGGCCTCAGCCTCGGCCTCGACCGTGCCGACAAGCTCCTTGGGCAGCGAGATGTCGGCCTTGATCATATGACGCGTGGCGCGGCAAATCTGGCGAACCTTATCGGTCATGCGCTGCAGGTTAAAGTCGACGTAGATGATCGTCTGCAGCAAGCGGAAGTCGGAGGCGACCGGTGACTGCGTGGCAATCAGGTTGTAGCAGACGGCCTCCAGGTTGGCGCAGCGTGCGTCAATCGAAAGCGTGCGCTTCTTGGTCTTGGTGGCGAGCTTGCGGTCGTCGATCACATAGGCCTTCACGGCATCGTGGAGGGCCAGATCGACGGCCTCGTAGATGCTCAGCATCTCGTGACGGGCCTCGATGAGCTGACGGGAAAACAGTTTTCGCATGGTTCACTCCAATCAGTTGGGTGCGGTCATGCCGCCCGCACAGTGAATACGCACCGGACCAGATCCGATCGGCTTGGGACTAGTCGCACCGATCAGCCAAAGCGGCCGGTGATATAGTCTTCCGTCCGCGAGTCCACCGGGCTGGTGAAGATCGCGTCGGTTTGACCATACTCGATGAGCGTAGCGGGCTCGCCGGCAACTTCCTGCAAGAAGAATGCGGTGTAGTCGCTAATGCGAGCTGCCTGCTGCATTGAATGCGTGACGATGATGATCGTCATCTCGGGCGCCAGCTCGGCCATCAGATCCTCGACCTTAGAGACGGACGTGGGGTCGATGGCGGAGCAGGGCTCGTCCATCAGAAGGACATCGGGTTGCACCGCAAGCACGCGCGCGATGCACAGACGCTGCTGCTGACCGCCCGAGAGCGCCAAACCATCCTTGTTGAGCTGATTGGATACCTCTTTCCAGAGGTTGGCGCGCTTGAGCGATTCTTCCACGATGTCATCGAGGTCACTTTTGCTAGTCACGCCCTGCAGACGAGGGCCAAAGGCGACATTCTCGTAGATGGATTTAGGAAACGGGTTGGGCTGCTGAAAGATCATGCCCACGCGACGACGGAGATCGACCGGGTCGACACCCTCGGCATAGATATCGTTGCCGTCGAGCGTCATCGTGCCCTCGACGCGCGTGCCCTCGATCAGGTCATTCATGCGGTTGATGCAGCGCAAAAACGTCGACTTGCCGCAGCCCGAAGGGCCAATGAAGGAGGTGATGGCGTTTTTGGCGATGTTGAGGTCAAGCCCCGTCAGCGCATGAAAGTCACCGTACCAAAAGTTGAAATCCTTGGCCGTAATGGCCGCTTGCTCCAACGTGGGAGCGGACTGATAAACGGACATGGGACTCCTTAACTAGCGACGCCTGCGCGACAGGAAGCGCGCAAACAGGTTGAAGGCCAAAATGATCACCATCAGCAAGAGCGCGGTGCCGTAGGCTGCGTTCATGTTGATGCCGTCGTTGGCAAGCAGATACAGGTGAACCGTCATGGGGCGGCCGGAATCGAGCGGCGAAATAGGTAGATTGATGGCCTGCCCCATGGTATAGAGCACCACCGCGGTCTCGCCAATGGCACGGCCGATGGCGAGAACGATGCCCGTGGCAATACGGCCAAAGGCAGAAGGAAGCACGATCTTGGAGACAACCTGCCACTTGGTGGCGCCCAGGCCATATGCGCCCCAGCGGATATAGCGCGGAACGGCGCGAATGGCCTCTTCGGTGGTACGCATGACGATGGGAAGCATCAAGAGCGCGAGTGCCAGGGCGGCCGAGACCATCGAAAGGCCCAGGCCCATGGCCTCGACAAACAAGGCGTAGCCAAACAGGCCCATAACGATGGAGGGCACCGAGGCCAAAGCGTCAGCAGCGTAGCGAATGAGCTCGACGACCTTGCCCTGCTTGGCGTACTCGGCCAGATAGACGGCTGCCAGCACAGCGATCGGCGTGCAGATAAGCATGGCGAGCGCCGTCACGTAGACGGTCGAGACGATCGTGGGCCAAATTCCGCCCTCGGCGTTGACGCCCTGGGGCCAACCGAAGATAAAGTCGAGCGAGATGTGTGGCAGGCCGTTGATGACCACTCAGGCGATGAAAGCTTATCATCTC
>URVK01000181.1 GCA_900551305.1 uncultured Collinsella sp. | reverse complement strand
CGTGCTGCGCTGGAAAACGCTTCGCGTTTCCTCAGCTCCGCACCCTTGCGGGTTCGAATCCCATGAAATGGGCCCAAACAAAAACGGTCCCCTTTCGAGGACCGTTTCCAATTCAATGGTGGGCGATGAGGGATTCGAACCCCCAGCCTTGTGCGTGTAAAGCACCTGCGCTAACCGTTGCGCCAATCGCCCGTGCGGAGAGAGTATAGCAAAACAATCGCCCCATTCACCTCATATCCATTAAAGGTAACCGGCGCGTGTCACAGCGGAGCTGATTCAGTTGAGATTGCCTGAACATTCCGCCCCTCTTTACGCCCTCGGGTATACTCAAAAGCTACTGATTCGATTTGATGCCCAGCAACAGCAGAGGGGATAGTATATGTGCGGTTTTGTCGGTTTTGTCGGTGGGACGGATAACCAATCCGAGGTGCTCACCAAGATGATGGACCGCATCGTCCATCGCGGTCCCGACATGGGCGGTCAGTTTATCGACGGCCGCGTTGCCCTGGGCTTCCGCCGCCTGTCGATCCTCGACCTGACCGAGGCCGGCGCTCAGCCCATGGCCAATGAGGACGGCAGCGTCGTCATTGTCTTCAACGGCGAGATCTACAACTTCCAAGAACTCCGTTCCGAGCTCGAGGCCAAGGGCTACAAGTTCCACTGCGGCGCCGACACCGAGAGCCTCCTGCACGGCTACGAGGAGTGGGGCGAGGCCGTACTCGATCGTCTGCGCGGTATGTACGCCTTCGTCATCTGGGACAAAAAGAAGAACAAGCTTTTTGGCGCCCGCGACATCTTTGGCATCAAGCCGCTCTACTACTATCCCATGGCCGATGCGGGCGACGGCGCTCCGGGCGTGCTCTTTGGTTCCGAGATCAAGAGCTTCCTGGACTACCCGCACTTCCACAAGGCGGTCAACAAAAAGGCTCTGCGTCCGTACATGACGCTGCAGTATTCGGCAACCGAGGAGACCTTCTTCGAGGGTGTCTACAAGCTGCCGCCGGCGCACTACTTTACCGTCGATATCCCGACCGGCAAGATGAACATCGAGCGTTACTGGGATTGCGATTACTCTGCCGTCGAGAAGCCGTTCGAAGAGTATGTCGATGAGCTGGACGAGGTCGTGCACGAGAGCGTCGAGGCCCATCGCATCGCCGACGTCAAGGTCGCGTCGTTCCTCTCCGGTGGCGTCGACTCCAGCTACATCGCCGCTTGCCTCATGCCCGACAAGACCTTCTCGGTGGGCTTTGACTACAAGAACTTCAACGAGACCAACTACGCCAAGGAGCTTTCCGATAAGCTCGGCGTCGAGAACGTTCGCAAGATGATTACCGCCGACGAGTTCTTCGGTGCGCTCGAGGACATCCAGTATCACATGGACGAGCCGCAGTCCAACCTGTCTTCCGTGCCGCTGTGGTTCTTGGCCGAGATGGCCCGCAAGGACGTCACCGTGGTGCTTTCGGGCGAAGGCGCCGACGAACTCTTTGGCGGCTACGCCTACTACGAGGATACGGTCCCGGTGCGCAAGTACAAAAAGATGGTGCCGCTGCCCATCCGTCGCGCGCTCGGTAACCTGGCGCTGCATATGCCGTACTTCAAGGGACATAACTTCCTGGTCAAGGGTGCCGAGATCCCTGAGAAGTCGTTCCTGGGACAGGCTCTGGTATGGCCGGAGCGCGAGGTCGACGGCGTGCTCAAGCCCGAGTACAACACCGGCGATGGCGCCTTCGAGCTTGCCGCTCCCATCTATGCGCGCGTGAAGGGTCAGCCCGAGCTGGTCAAGAAGCAGTACCTGGACATGAACATGTGGCTCCCGGGCGACATTCTGCTCAAGGCCGACAAGATGTGCATGGCACACTCACTGGAGCTGCGCGTGCCCTTCCTGGACCGCAAAGTCATGGAGTTCGCCGAGCACATTCCCGACCGCTACCGCATCAACGAGAACGGCAACAAACAGGTACTCCGCCACGCTGCCAACAAGTCGCTGCCCGATGAGTGGGCCACCCGTCCCAAGGTGGGCTTCCCGGTGCCGATTGTCTACTGGCTGCGCGAGCAAAAGTGGTACGACTATGTCAAGGAGTACTTCACCGCGCCGTGGGCAAGCGAGTTCTTCAATACCGACGAGCTCATGCACCTGCTCGATCTGCACTTTGCGGGCAAGGGCGATTTCCAGCGCAAGATCTATACGCCGCTCGTGTTCCTAGTGTGGTACAAGCGCTTCTTTATCGACGAGGGCCAGCCTTCTGTTCAGGCTGCCTAGTCTCGGCTTACGAATGCCTGCGCGTAACGGCTCCTCCGGGGCAGCACCTTCCTCCGGGAGCCGTTTTTGCGCGAGCACGTTTCAGTTACTATGAAAACCGTCCCTGCCAAATGGCTGAGAAAGGTGAAAGATGCACCATTCGGATTCCGCGACCGTGACCACGGTCGATACGCTTGCCAAGCTTCTCGGTGTGTGCGGCGAGCTGCGCGCATCGGAGCAGGTTGACGAGCGTGCCGTGACCGGCTGCTCGTTTGATTCGCGCGCGGTCTCGGCAGGTGACGTGTTCTTTTGCAAAGGTGCTGCCTTTAAGCCCGCGTTTTTGAGCATGGCGCTCGATGCGGGCGCCGTCGCATTTGTGTGCGAGGAGTCGCTGGTCGAGTCTCTGGAGCCGCTGGCGAAGGAGAGCGGTGCTGCGATGCTGGTTGTTGAAAGTGTTCGCACGGCCATGGCCCTGTTGCCGCCGGAGGTCTACGACCGTCCCGACCACGACGTCAAGATCGTGGGCATCACCGGCACCAAGGGAAAGACCACGGCCGCTTTTATGCTCCAGTCGATTATCAAAGCGGCGGGCGAGTCCTGCGGCATGATCGGCTCGGTGAGTACCGACGATGGTATCGAGTGCTACGAGAGCACCAATACTACGCCCGAGGCCCCCGAGGTCTGGCGCCATATCGCCAACTGTCGCACGTCCGGTCGCCAGTCCATGGTCATGGAGGTTTCGAGCCAGGCGCTCAAGTACCAGCGCGTCGAGAACCTGCCGTTTGACGTGGCGTGCTTCCTCAACATCGGGCGTGACCACATCTCGCCGATTGAACACCCCACGTTTGAGGATTATTTTGAGAGCAAGCTCAGGATCTTTGACCAGGCAAAGACCGCCGTGGTGAATCTGGGCACCGAAGAGGTCGACCGTGTGCTGGAGGCAGCGTCGACGGCCGAGCGCTTGGTGACCGTTGGCGTCGAGCATCCCGAGGCAAGCCTGTGGGCGAGCGACGTACGCATGGTCGGCTTTAGCATCGAGTTCAACTTGCATGGCCTGTGTGCCGACGAGTCCGAGGCGGGGGAGAAGGTCCTGCTGGGTATCGCGGGCGACTTTAACGTGGAGAACGCGCTGGTCGCTATCGCCGCCGCGCGCGAGATCGGCATCGGTATCGAGGCTATCAAGAAGGGCCTCTCCAAACTGCGTGTGCCGGGCCGTATGGAGGTCGTGGAGTCGAAGGACGGCCGCGTGATCTGCGTCGTCGACTATGCGCACAACCAGCTTTCGTTCCGTTCGCTTTTCTCGTCGGTCAAGCGCGCGTTTCCCGCCAGCCCGGTCATCGCGGTGTTTGGCGCTGCCGGCGGCAAGGCGCAGGAG
>URVK01000180.1 GCA_900551305.1 uncultured Collinsella sp. | reverse complement strand
AACGGCCGTTGCCGGTTCGTTTGGTTCGCGTGCTGTGGTGTCGGGTGGACGCCCTGCCGGTGCGCACTTTGCGGCGCCCGCCGCGGCTACCGCTGAGGATGAGGACGATGACGAGGATCTGGACTTTGGTTCCATCACCACGCTCGAGGACCTGAGCTGGAAGACTGCGCTGGGTATCGGCTGCTTCCAGGTGCTTTCGCTGATTCCGGGCACGTCGCGTTCCGGCTCCACCATCATCGGTGGCCTACTTTTGGGCTGCACGCGTTCGGTGGCGTCCAAGTTTACGTTCTTCCTGGCCATCCCTGTCATGTTTGGCGCGAGCGCGCTCAAGCTGGTCAAGTATTTCATCAAGGGCGGCACGTTCGGCGCCAACGAGGTCGCTATCCTGGGCGTGGGCTGCGTTGTGGCCTTTGTGGTTTCGCTCATCGCCATCAAGTGGCTCATGGGCTTCGTCCGCCGTCACGACTTTAAGTGCTTCGGTGTTTACCGCATCATTCTGGGCATCGTAGTGCTCGCATACTTCTTCGTTCTGGAGCCTATGCTCGGCCTGTAACTTGGTTGACGCTGCGCGGCGGCCAGAACGACAACTTGTCATTCAAAGAGGGCGGCATGACCAAAAGGTCTATGCCGCCCTCTTTTCATGCCAATTTGTTCGCCCTGGCCGCCGCTCGCTGCTGCTGCCATGATATCGGTGGCTCCCTGGTTGGTGCATTGGGGTCAGGTTACTTTGCAGCAACATGGTGCAGACTAACCTGACCCCATTGCGCCAAATCCGCTGGGGCGGGCCTGACGGTGGCGCGCGGAGTCGTGGTGTGATTTGCGTCGGTGTCCGCGCGGCTCGGTATACTGGTACGGCTCAAACTATGGCGTCGCCCGCAGGCGCGCCGTCCGTCAGATGAGGAGTCGCCCATGACCCAGCCCTTGCCCTGGGAAAAGAACGCCGCGGTACCCGTGCCGCCCGCGCCGGAACCCGTGCCGCTCGATGCGTACACCGCCCCTGCTGCGCCGGAGCCCGAGCTCGTCCCGCTCGACATCTACGACGCTCCCGCGCCGGCACCCAAACCCGCCAAGCCGCTCGTCGACATCGACAGCCTTAATCCCGCCCAGCGCGAGGCGGTCCTGTCCACCGAGGGCCCGTTGCTGGTGCTCGCCGGCGCCGGCTCGGGCAAGACCCGCGTCTTGACCTTCCGCATCGCACACATGCTCGGCGACCTGGGTGTTAAGCCTTGGCAGGTTCTTGCCATCACGTTTACCAACAAGGCCGCGGCCGAGATGCGCGAGCGTCTGGCGGCACTCATTCCCAGCGGCACCCGTGGCATGTGGGTGTGCACCTTCCATGCCATGTGCGTGCGCATGCTGCGCGAGGACGCCGACCTGCTGGGCTACACCGGCCAGTTCACCATCTACGATGACGATGACTCAAAGCGCATGGTGCGTGACATTATGCAGGCGCTCGGCATCGAGCAAAAGCAGTTCCCCATCAACATGATCCGCAGCAAGATCAGCTCGGCCAAAAACGCCATGATCGGCCCCGAGGACATGCTCAAGAGCGCCGATAGCCCCAACGATAAAAAGGCCGCGCAGGTCTACTTGGAGCTGGAGCGCCGCCTGCGCGCCGCCAATGCGATGGACTTCGACGACCTGCTCGTGCGCACGCTTGAGCTGCTGCGCACCCGCCCCGAGGTGCTCGAAAAGTACCAGGAGCGCTTCCGCTACATTAGCGTCGACGAGTACCAGGACACCAACCACGTCCAGTACGAGATCGCTAACCTGCTGGCCGCCAAGTACCAAAACCTCATGGTCGTAGGCGACGATGACCAGTCCATTTACAGCTGGCGCGGCGCCGACATCACCAACATCCTGGACTTTGAGAAGGACTTTAAAAACTGCAAGACCGTCAAGCTGGAGCAGAACTATCGTTCCACGGGTCACATCCTGAGCGCCGCCAATGCCGTGGTGCGCCACAACTCGCAGCGCAAGGACAAGCGCCTGTTTACGGCCGAGGGCGATGGCGAGAAGATCCAGGCCTTCCAAGCGAGCGACGAGCGCGACGAGGGCCGCTGGATTGCCGGCGAGATCGAGAAACTGCATGCCAAAGGCACGAGCTATGACGATATCGCCGTGTTCTATCGCACCAACGCCCAGTCGCGTATCCTCGAAGATATGTTCCTGCGCGCGGGCGTGCCCTACAAGATCGTGGGAGGCACGCGATTCTTCGACCGTGCCGAGATCCGCGACGTCATGGCTTACCTCAAGATGATCGTGAACCCGGCCGACGAGATGAGCGTCAAGCGCATCATTAACACACCGCGCCGCGGCATCGGCTCAACCTCGATCCAAAAGATCGAGCAGCTGGCGCGCGACAACCGCTGTTCGTTCTTCCAGGCCTGCGAGATCGCGTGCGCCGAGACGGGCATGTTTAGCGCCAAGGTGCGCAATGGCCTGTCGAGCTTTGTGTCGCTGGTGCGCGAGGGTCGCCGCATGGACGGCGAGCTCAAGGACGTTGTCGAGATGATTGTCGATAAGACGGGCCTGCTGCAGGCGTTTCGCGCCGAGGGCACCATGGAGTCCGAGAGCCGTGCCGAGAATATCCAGGAATTTCTGGGCGTCGCTGCCGAATTTGAGGAAACGCACGAGGATATCGAGGGCACGCTCGAGAGCTTAGAAGAGCTGCGCGCAGCCGGTGTTGCCGACGTGCCTGCCGGCGCCGAGCCCGAGCCCGTCGTGGTGAGCGCGCCCGCGCCCAAACCGGGACCGTCCGCCCCGGCATCCTCGTTTGAGGCACTCGTCGGCGCGCGCGATGCTGCAGGTTCCAATCCGCTCGATAGCCTAGCCGCCCCGGCGCTCTCGCCGCAGGATGCCCTGGCCGCCGCCATCGCGGGCAACGCGTATGCCGCGCCGACGGAGATGCCGGCGGGTGTCGTACATGCCGACGAGATCGAGCGCACCTACGGCCCGCTCACCTGTAAAGCGCTGCCGGCACTCATGGAGTGGCTGGCCCTGCGCTCTGACTTGGATTCCCTGGCCGGCGAGACGCATGCCATCACCATGATGACCATCCACTCCGCCAAGGGCCTGGAGTTCCCGGCAGTGTTCGTGGCCGGCATGGAGGAGGGCATCTTCCCGCACGTGCACGACTTTGGCGGCAGCGATGACCCGGGCAAGCTCGAGGAGGAGCGTCGCCTGGCCTACGTTGCCATCACGCGCGCCCGTAAGCGCCTGTTCTTGACCTATGCGGCCAAGCGTCGCACCTACGGCTCGACTTCTGCCAACCCGCGCTCGCGCTTCCTCAACGAGATTCCGTTTGAGGACATCGAGTTTAGCGGCATCGGTTCTGCCGGTTTTGAGGGCACGGGCTGGGAGAAGCGCGGCGACCGTCACGGCACGTTTGGCTCGGGTATGGGCTCGGACATGTATGGCGGCAAGGTGTTTGGCTCACATACGCGCTCGACCGGCGGTTCCGGTTCGCGCGGCGGATCGAGCTTTGATGACTTCTTTGGCGGCAGCAGCTATGGGACCGAGCGCCATCGTGGGGTCTCGCCCGACGCTGGCCGTGTTGCCTCGACCTTTGGCTCCGGGGCGCCGCGCGCCCAAAAGCCGGCGTCCAGCAGGACTGT
>URVK01000179.1 GCA_900551305.1 uncultured Collinsella sp. | reverse complement strand
CCGGCGAGACGGTCGAGGAGGCGCGCCGCCTGGCGGGGCTCTTCCTCGCCATGATCCGCGGCGAACAGCTCTCCGAGGAAGACCTGGAAGACCTGGACGAGGCTGCCCAGCTCCAGGACATCTCGCACATGCCCGCCCGCGTCAAATGCGCCGAGCTCGCCTGGCGCACCCTCGACGGCATGCTCGAGGGGTAAACTAACCAGTAGCGTATGCCCCGAATCCAAGGTTTTTGATTGCCGAGCCGCCCGATACGGGCGGCTCTGTTTTTCCTAATGAGCGCCGGACGCACGAAGTCCGCGCGTCCGGCGCTCCGTCTGTCATTTACCACACAGCAGACGCGAACACGGGCGTTTTCCACAGCACCAAAGGCCTGCGGCAGGGCCCCGGACCCGCCAAGCAATGCGCCAAGCCCCGTTCTGCTGAGCTCCGACTCGCTTCGCGCCTGCCGCAGAAGGGTCCCATAGGATGCTGCGTGCATTTTTGCGAGTATTCAGCACGCCAAGCTGTGTGCATACGCATCGGAAGCGTTAATCAACGTCTCCAGGCGCATAAATATTGTGTTTTAGACCAGACATCGCGGTCTGACGGGACGCAGGCACATACTCCGGGGGTGCAACGGCAGGGATCAATAGCTTAGGGGCCCGTGTGTTGCAAGATTGTGGCAGTGCCGACAGCACCACGATGCTGAAAACTCCGTTTTTTGCACGGCGCAGACGGGGGTAGGCACGGGCAAACCCGGACTGAGCTGTTATTTTATGCAAGATGACGATTGTTCTATGCATATTAAGAAGTGCAGTTACCGTACCAAGCTTTTGAACGCTGGTTGCGGCGTATGGACGACCCCAGCTGCGGTGAACAGGCGACCCTACATCACGTTTCCGCCAGCCCGCATCGCCGTTCGCGCGCGGGCGCGCACGATACGAGAGACGGTACTTTTGCCAATCCCGGTATACCGCTCAATCTGACGCACTGTAAAGCCGTTATTGTTCAATCCAACAATAACGGTATCGCGCTGCGCCGGCGGTACAGTTTTAACCCCGTTGAGCGGAACCCCTAGCTCCTTCGCCAACTTGTTGGCAAAGGCGTGGCGTTCCCACTCCGTCTCTTTCATATCGCGCAGCGCCGGTTCGCCGCTGTCGGGCGTCGAAAGCGAATAGGCAGCAAAGGCCTCGGCAGAACCAAAAAGCTCAAGCACGCAAGAAGGATCGGAAAATCCCCTCGTGGCATCTGCCGCATCACTGTCGTAAGCGCGCAGATGCTCCGCAAAGCTGCTCCAGGGGTAACGCTCGATTAGGCTCATGCCCGCCTCCTGCGGATCGGCGTGAACGGAGCGAATAGCCTCCATCACCTGCCAGTCGGTATCGAGCGAGCGCCGGTCAAAACGGTTCTGGAACAGATGCCCTGTGCGCCCCGTGCGTTTATTGAACCGCCGCGCGTACGTCAAAAGCAGCCGGTGCATCGCCGCGCTCATCGCGTCCTCGTAATCTGCAAGCACCAGACGCACGTGATTGCCCATAAGGCACCAGGCGATAACCGTCACGCCCGCCTTGCGGCAGCACTCACGCATCAGCTCCAAGAACTCCCACCGGTCTTCATCGCCCTCAAAGATGAGCTGCTTGCCCGTACCGCGGGCACAGACATGGTAAAAGCCGGTAACCGTTCTCCAAACGCGCTGCATGGCGCTCCCTTCGCCGGGATCTGCTTGCCATCCAATACAGCACGATTGAAGCGTGCCATCAAAACATTCACGCAAAACAATTCGCTCGCGCGGCCAAAGGCAGTAAACAGGCGGCGAACGGCACCGTTGCAACAGGTCAACCCCCGCAACGCTTACAAGAGCTGCCCAAAAGCTTGCCAAAGACGGACCCCCTCTACGGAAGTTCGCGACCACAGAACATAGAGTTAAACCGTTTCAATTAAAACTTCCGGACTTCTCGCTACGAAAACTGAGCCGTTCGCCGAATATTCCGTGCATTTCGCGGTATTATAGGGGCTGCATGTCATGTCCCTTTCGAAGGGTCGCCCGGCAATCGCCAGCCACGGCCCCCAGACGGGACGCCAACACGATAGAGAGGAGAGGCATGCAGTACTCACAGGAAGTGGAGAACATGTGCCCCGTTGCCAAGGGTGCATACCACGGCCCCGCACCCATCCCCGAGGAGGGCAAGTGGGTCCAGGCTAAGGAGATTTCCGACATCTCCGGTCTTACGCACGGTGTGGGTTGGTGCGCACCTCAGCAGGGCGCCTGCAAGCTCACGCTGAACGTCAAGGACGGCATCATCGAGGAGGCCCTCGTTGAGACCATCGGCTGCTCGGGCATGACCCACTCTGCCGCCATGGCTTCCGAGATCCTTCCCGGTAAGACCATCCTCGAGGCCCTCAACACCGACCTCGTCTGCGACGCCATCAACGTTGCTATGCGCGAGATCTTCCTGCAGATCGTTTACGGCCGCAGCCAGACCGCGTTCTCCGAGGGCGGCCTGCCCGTGGGCGCCTCCCTCGACGACCTCGGCAAGGGCCTTCGCTCTCAGGTCGGCACCATGTTCGGCACCAAGGCCAAGGGCGCTCGTTACCTCGAGCTCGCTCAGGGCTACGTCACCCGCATGGCTCTCAACGACAAGAACGAGATCATCGCGTTCGAGTTCCTGAACCTCGGCAAGTTCACCGACGCCGTCAAGGCCGGCAAGACCCCCGAGGAGGCCATCGCTGGCGCTATGGGCCACTATGGTCAGTGGGAGAACGCTGCCAAGTATATCGACCCGCGCACCGACGAGGAGACTCACTCCGTCGCCAGCGTGTTCCCGGTTCACGAGTAGAAAGGGAGGGAAATAACTATGACTGTTACGTTCGAAGGTTACGAGCGCCGCGCTGACAAGATCAACAAGTGCCTCGCCGACAACGGCATCGCCTCCCTCGAGGAAGCTCTGCAGATCTGCACCGACAAGGGCTTCAACCCGCGTGAGATCGTCAACAACACCCAGTCCATCGCCTTCCAGAACGCCGAGTGGGCCTACACCCTCGGTTGCGCTCTCGCTGTCAAGCGTGGCGCCAAGTCTGCTTCTGAGGCTGCCGCCATCATCGGCGAGGGCATCCAGGCCTTCACCGTTCCCGGCTCCGTCGCCGAGGACCGCAAGGTCGGTCTGGGCCACGGCAACCTGGGCGCTATGCTGCTCTCCGACGACACCGAGTGCTTCGCCTTCCTGGCCGGTCACGAGTCCTTCGCTGCCGCTGAGGGTGCTATCGGCCTGGCTCTGAACGCCAACAAGGCTCGCAAGAAGCCGCTGCGCGTTATTCTCAACGGTCTGGGCAAGGACGCCGCTCAGATCATCGCCCGCATCAACGGCTTCACCTACGTGAAGACCCAGTTCGACTACTTCACGGGCGAGCTCAAGGTCGTCGAGACCATCCCCTACTCCGATGGTCCCCGTGCCGCCGTCAACTGCTACGGCGCCGACGACGTCCGCGAGGGCGTTGCCATCATGTGGCACGAGAACGTCGACATCTCGATTACCGGTAACTCCACCAACCCCACGCGCTTCCAGCACCCCGTCGCTGGCACCTACAAGAAGGAGCGCCTCGAGGCTGGCAAGAAGTACTTCTCCGTCGCTTCTGGTGGCGGCA
>URVK01000178.1 GCA_900551305.1 uncultured Collinsella sp. | reverse complement strand
CTGGGGCTTACGTCGCCATCCGCGCCCTGTTTTCGGTCGGGGCGAGCGGCATCTTCTTTGGCAACCTGACGCCCATGATGATGGGCTCGACTCCCGCCCAGATCTACCGCCTGACCAAGGCGGGCCAAAATGT
This sequence comes from uncultured Collinsella sp., assembly GCA_900551305.1. GTDB lineage: Bacteria > Actinomycetota > Coriobacteriia > Coriobacteriales > Coriobacteriaceae > Collinsella. The sequence goes on along the minus strand of URVK01000178.1, from coordinate 3,510 downwards.
CGGCGAGGCTGGTGCCACGCAGTTCACGCGCTTTATCGTGTATCAGTTTGGCCTCGTTGCCTGGGGCGCTATCCTACTGCTTGCTCGCATGCCGTTTTTTGCCGAGCGCTATGGCGACATGACGCTGCTGTGTGTCTTTAGCTTTGGTGGGCACTGCTGCATCTTGCTGGGCATCTTCGCCGTCGCGCTCATGCCTAAGACCGTCACGCGCGTCGCCCATTGCATCATCAATTGGCTTGAGCGCATTGGTGTCTCGGCCACTAAGATCGAGGGATGGCGCACGTTTGTCGATGGCGAGATCTACTCCTTCTCCGAGAAGTTCAAGCTTTCAGCCGGACATTTTTCTTCCATGCTGCTCACCGTGTTTATCACCATGCTGCAGCTCGCGTTTTTCTATCTGGTGCCGTATTTCCTGATGCTTGCCTTTGGCCACCACGAGGTCGACTTTTTCTCGGTCATGGCCGCGAGCGCCTTTGTCCAGCTGCTGAGCTCTGCGGTTCCCTTGCCCGGTGGAACTGGTGGCGCTGAGGGCGGCTTTGCATTGTTCTTGGGTCATTTCTTCGGTTCGGCATCGACCGCCGGCTATCTGCTGTGGCGCCTCATTACGTTTATTGCACCGACCATTTTGGCTGCGCCCCTGCTGGGGCTTAAGAGCGCTCACAACGAGAGCATCCATGCGCGCTGGGATCACGTGATGCGCAAGCTCGGCCGCGCGCCTCAGACGCCCTCTGCGCCCACTAAGCCGCACCCCGCGAATGCTGTTACCGTTGATCCCAAGAAGCAGGCTCAGAAGGCTTCTGGGACCGCTAAGCCGGCTCATAAAGCCTATGTGCGCCAGACAGGCGACGGTATTCGCGTATCTCCGTCGGCACTCAATAAGAAGAAGCACCCTAAGTCGCAGTAGGGCAGTCGTGCGTTCTTCATGATGCGGGGCATATTTGTGCTGTATGGGGGATAATCCTCTTACGTAGATTATCTCTCATCTGTTGATGAATGCTCGCATATCGAAGGGACATGCCCATGGCAACCAGCAAACCGCGTCTTGACCGCCGCATCGTTCGCAGCCGTAATGCCATCCTTTCCGCTTTCGAGCGCCTGCTCATGGAAAAGCCGCTGGCAGACATTACGGTGAGTGCCATCGCGCGCGAGGCCAATGTCGACCGCAAGACCTTTTACGTTCACTTTGGTACGGTTGACGGCCTGCTCGATGCCATTGCCGTCGATGTGGTGGAGATGATTGTCGACTCGGTCGAGAAAACGCTTGCTTCCATGGACGGCGACACCAATGAGCGCGCCCTGGGCGCGGCGGCGACCTTCTTTAAAACCGTTAATGAGGCGCTGTGCAACAACTTAGTGCTCAATCGTCAGCTGATCGAGAATATTCCGCTCGATGATTTCATGGCTCGTCTTCGTGCGCCGCTCGAACATGAGATTGCCGAGCGCGATCTGCTGCCCCAAGGTCTCAAGGACGAGATGTTCGACTATTATCTGGCGTTTTTGCTGTCGGGTATTATCGGTATCTATCGCACGTGGGCACTGTCTGACGGCTCGGTTCCTATCGAGCGCGTCTCTGAGGTCGCCAACGACCTGACTCTTAATGGCCTGTCGAGTCTGGAATCTCGCTTGGAATAGCATTGATAATTCAACAACTTAAAGAAGTTGCGGTGGAATAGGGATCGTTTGGTTATTAGAAGGCCGATCTAGTCCCTATTTCACCGCAACTTAGTAAAACTGTTTTGATGGTAATGTGGAGCAGCCTCGAAGATGAGCCCCGAGACTGCTCCGCTTCATTTCTGAGCGTTTGTCATGTAGGGCAGCATTAATCGCCGTTTTTGAGTGTGCGGCCCTGTTTTTCGAACTTGTGCATGTCGCTATCGGCCATACCTTGTGACTTATCCTCGTGACGCTTGGCGTATAGCGGATCGTCGGAGTCGTTCCAGATGCGGTCGGCGACAGGTGACCATGCCTCGGCGGCAGCCTGGGTCTTTTCGCGCAGCTGCTCGGGTGACTCCTTCTCGATAAGATCGGTGCTCATTGCGCCACTCTCGGCGACCATTTTGGGCAGCACGTCGGGATTCTCGAGCATGGGGCATGGTTTGAGGTAGTTGTCGTTGAACGGCATGTTTTCGTAGTACTTCATAAAGAGGGGAGAGCGCAGCGCGTCGAGTAAGCTCACATCGTGGATGTTGGCGTTTGAGTAGTGGATGAACACGCACGGCTCCACGTCTCCGGCGGCGTTGATGTGCAGGTAGCGGCGACCTCCGGCGATACACCCGCCTACAAACTCGCCGTCGTTTTGAAAGTCGAGCGTAAACAGCGGCTTCTTCTCGCGCATTTCGCGGATAAAGTGATACATGTGCTCGCGCTGCTCGGGCGTGGGCATGAGCTCGGGGGTTGCATTGCGGCCAACCGGCATAAAGTGGAAGTACCAGCAGAAGAGTGCTCCCTCGCCGATCATCCAGTCCATGTTCTCCTCGGTAGCTACCGTATCGGCATTGGCGCTGGTCCAACAGGTGGAGATACCAAACGGCAAGTCGCGCTCGCGCAGGAGTTTCATGGCGTGCTCGATCTTTGCGTAGGTACCTTCGCCGCGACGGGCGTCGGTTGTGTGCTCATTGCCCTCGGCGCTGATGGCGGGGACAAAATTACCTACGCGAATCATATCGTCGCAGAAGGCCTCGTCGATCAGCGTGGAGTTGGTAAAGCAGAGAAACACGCAGTCCTGATGTTTTTCGCAAATTCTGATCAGGTCGTGCTTGCGGACGAGCGGCTCGCCGCCGGTATAGATGTAGATATGCGTACCGAGCTCTTTGCCCTGCGTAACGATAGAGTCGATGTCTTCGAACGAGAGATTCTGCTTGTAGCCGTACTCGGCGGCCCAGCAGCCCGTGCAATGCAGGTTGCAGGCGCTCGTGGGATCGAGCAGGATGGCCCACGGAACGTTGCACTGGTACTTTTCGCGGTTCTTTTCCTGCTCTGGCCAAGCAAGCAGGTTGGCGTCGACAATGAGGGTCTTAAGCAGTTTGGTTCGCATCTGGGGATTAAGGCTGAACACACGCATGATTAGGTCATACCAATTGCCGCGGCTCTTGATGACATTGGTGAATGCCTCTCGCTGTACAGGAAATACGCGATTGGGGACCAGCTTGTTCACGAGGTCCATGATTTTGTCGATGTTTTCTTGCGGGTTGTCGTCGAGATAATCGATGAGCTTGTTGAGCGCTGCACGCTCTGCTGACTGTGTAAGCGACATGGGTATATCCTTTCACGTGCGCCTTGTGTGTGATAATACCCACTTGTGGATTAAACGAAGTCTAAAGATTTGTAATGTGTCTATTCAACGAATCAATTTGATTTGGGGTGAAGCGTTATACCTTACGCTCTCTAAGTTGCGGTGAAATAGGGTCAGATAGGGGGTGCGGACGATTTCTTGGACCGCGCCTAGGCGTATCCAATGGAGTGGGAAGGATAAACTGGACTTTCTTTTAAGGATCCTCAAGCGTATTGCCG
>URVK01000177.1 GCA_900551305.1 uncultured Collinsella sp. | reverse complement strand
GGAACATAAACGAGGCGGCGAGCATAGCGGTGGGGAAGCGCGGGACGAGGCCGGTCTGGAAATATTCGACAACGATGGGCATGCCCAGGGCGAGGCCGAATACCGCGAACAGAAGCGCTACGAGGCTGAAGAACTTCAGCGGGCGGTAGTCCTTGAACAGCGTGCCGATCATCGCAACGACTTTAATGCCGTCGCTCACGGTATTGAGTTTGGACTCGGAACCCTCGGGACGGTCGCGGTACTCGATGGGCACATCTTTGATGCGCCAGCGGTGGTCGACGGCGTGGATCGAGAGCTCGGTTTCGATCTGAAAGCCCTCGGAAAGCACTGGGAAGGTTTTAACGAACGGGCGGCTCATGGCGCGGTAGCCGGTCATGACGTCATCGAAGCTGTAGCCATAGATCCACTTGATCATGGCGCGGACCAGATTGTTGCCAAAGCCGTGGAAGGCGCGCTTGTTTTCCTCGGCGTAGGTGCCGTTTGAAAGGCGATCGCCTACGGTCATGTCGGCCGTACCGTTAAGGATGGGCTCGCAGAGGGCCTTGGCCGCCTCGGCGGGGTAGGTGTCGTCGCCGTCGACCATCAGGTAGCAATCGGCGTCGATGTCGCGAAACATCTGGCGGCATACGTTGCCCTTTCCCTGACGGGGCTCAAAGCGGACCGTGGCGCCGTGCTCGGTGGCGATGCGTGAGGTATCGTCCGACGAGTTGTTGTCATAGACATAGACCGTCGCTTGCGGAAGCTCGCGGTGAAAGTCGTCGATGACTTTGCCGATCGTGGGCGCTTCGTTGTAGCAGGGGATGATGACGGCGATGGATTCAGAATTCACTCAATGCTCCTTATACGTTCAATCCTTGAAAGTATAGCCGTTTGGGCTTGGCATCCTAAGATGTGGGTTAGTTCTCCAGTTTTGTTGCGCGAATCGTTTGCATGGCCGTCGGGTCTATACTGTTCGTTTGTCAACGATTACGAGTAAAGGAGTTGCATCCGTGTCGGATCAGACAAAGCAACAAGAAACTCGCAGTCTGCCTGCGACGTTTGCTAAGAACGAATTTGAGAAGGACGCGTTTATCCTTCGTCAGCTGGTTACCAAGGATTTTAAGATCAAGTATCGCCGTAGCGTTCTGGGCGTCGCATGGTCGGTGCTCAACCCGCTGCTGATGATGATCGTCATGGCCATCGTGTTCTCGACGATTTTTGGCCAGGGCCGCAATGGCTCAATGACGCCCGAGATGTACCCGCTGTACTTGATCGTGGGTAACATTACCTTTGCCGTCATGTCCGAGTCTACGAACCAGGCCCTGACGTCGATCGTGGGCGCTGCCCCTCTGCTCAAGAAGGTTAAGGTGCACCGCTGGGTCTTCCCGGTGCAGAAGGTGCTCTTCTCGCTGGTCAACTTTGCCTTCTCGCTGGTCGCCGTCGCCATCGTCATGCTGTGGTTCCGCGTTATGCCTTCTTGGCACCTGATTCTGTTGCCGGTTTGCCTGCTGCTGCTTATGTGCTTCTGCATGGGCCTGGGCATGATGCTCTCTGCCCTTACGGTCTTCTTCCGCGACGTTATGCATCTGTGGAGCGTCGTCATTACGGCGTGGACTTACATTACGCCCATCTTCTGGACGACTGACTATATTGCGCAAATGCCGCATCTCGTGCGTATCTTGATGTATGCGAACCCCATGTTCAACTACCTGCAGTTTATGCGCGATATCTTCCTGTTCCAGACTACGCCCTCGCTTATGACGTTTGGTATGTGCGTTGCCTGGGCGGTTCTTGCGCTTATTATTGGCTATACCGTGTTCCATAAGTCCGAGCGCAAGTTCATCCTCTACATCTAAGGAGTGCTGTGATGACTGAATCTGTTGTTGATTACAGCGAGCAGCCTCTGGCTGTCGAGGTCGACGACGTCACCATGATCTTTAACATGGCGTCCGAGTCGCTGACCAACCTCAAGGAGTACTTCATTAAGCTTGCCAAGCATGAGTTGTTCTTTGAGGAGTTTAGGGCGCTTAAGCATATCTCGTTTGATATTCATCGTGGCGAGGTCGTGGGTCTGGTCGGCACCAATGGCTCCGGCAAGTCTACGATGCTCAAGATTATCGCTGGCGTGCTTGAGCCAAGCGAGGGCAGCGTTAAGGTGCACGGTAACATCGCGCCGCTGATTGAGCTTGGTGCTGGTTTTGACCCCGAGCTGACCGCCCGCGAGAACATCTATCTGAACGGCGCCCTGCTCGGCTATACCAAGGAGTTCATCGATGCCAACTTTGACGGCATTATCGAATTCGCTGAGCTGCAGAACTTTGTCGATATGCCGCTTAAGAACTTCTCCTCGGGCATGGTGGCGCGTATCGCCTTTGCAATCGCGACGATTACCGAGCCCGATATTCTGATCGTTGACGAGACGTTGTCCGTCGGTGATGTGTTCTTCCAGCAGAAGTGCGAGGACCGTATCCAGCACTTTATCCAGAGCGGCGACGTGACGGTTCTGTTCGTTTCGCACTCTATGGAGCAGGTTGAGCGCATCTGCCAGCGTGCCGTTTGGATTGAGAAGGGTGACCTTCGCATGGACGGCCCGGTTGATGAGGTCTGCAAGGCGTATCGCGAGCAGTTCAACTAGGTTATAATTACTTGCGCTTGGCCGAATTGTTTGGCTGGGCGTGCGGTTATTTGCTCCATTAGCTCAGTTGGATAGAGCAGGGGACTTCTAATCCCAAGGTCGACGGTTCGAATCCGCCATGGAGCACCATCGTTTATTAAGCCCAGACCGCTTGGTGGTCCGGGCTTTTTTCATCTTGTGTGTTGCTGGAGCCGAGCGCGAGCAAGCCGCTGCTGTTTGTTGGGGTTGGCATTTTACTTTTCGAGATGCTCTTTCAGCAGCTCCAACGCGTGGGCGTAGCCTTGGAGGCCCTCTCCGGTGATGGTGGCGAAGCAGGCCAGACGGGCGTAGCTCACCTGGCGGAAGTCTTCGCGGGTCTCGACTGCGCTAATGTGGACCTCCACAGCCGGGATGGCGACGGCTTTGAGCGCGTCCAGGATGGCCACGCTTGTGTGCGTGTAGGCGGCCGGGTTGATGACGATGCCGTCGACCTTTCCGTAAGCCTCCTGGATCTTGTCGACGATGCTGCCCTCGTGGTTAGACTGGAAGACCTCGACCTCGTCGAAGCCCTGTGCGGCACCCGCTTCCTGGCAGATCTGCACTAAGCGATCGTAGTTGTCGCTGCCGTAGATGCCTGGCTCGCGAATGCCGAGCATGTTGAGGCTGGGGCCGTTAATGACGAGTGCTTTCATGGTTGCTTCCTTTGCAGTTGAAAAACCACCACAAAGGTGCCTGCCCCCTTTGTGGTGGTTTTGGTTAGAGAGCGGGTGGGAGGGTGTCGAGGAGGGCATGGGCGGTGTTGGCGGCGCAGTCGCGTGAGTCGATGATGTAGTCGGCCCAGGCGCGGTAGCGCGGCATACGCTGCTCGGCCAGCTTGTCGATGCCGTCGCGCGCGGTGATGGGGCGGCCCTTGTGGGCGAGCTCGTCGAGCTTGCGGTTGAGCATCACGATTTGGCTGTTTTGGTGCAGCAGAGGGTAGTTCTCGTCGCGCGTAACCACGCCGCCGCCGGTGGAGAGCACCAAGCCGCTGCGCTTGGAGATGTCGGCCAGCGCTGCCGTCTCC
>URVK01000176.1 GCA_900551305.1 uncultured Collinsella sp. | reverse complement strand
CTGGGCGGCGGGCCGTCTGATTGAGCGCGCGCATGCAACAGCCGAGGGAGCGCAGACCATCTTCTTGTTCGCCGTGGCCATCGTCGCCTACGCGCTGCCGAGTTACCTGGGCGGCAACGGCTTTTTAGCCGTGTACCTGGCAGGCATTGTGCTGGGTGCGAGCGACATCACCGGCAAGGTCGAGATGGCGCACTTCTTTGACACCCTCACCGAGATGGCAGAGATGACCATCTTCTTCTTGCTCGGCCTGCTCGTAACGCCCGCGCGCCTGCCGCAGATGCTGCTGCCGGGCCTGGCGCTCATGGCGTTTATGCTCTTTGCGAGCCGCCCCATCGCTGTCGGTCTGCTGTTGGCGCCCTTTAAGACAAACCCCCGCCAGGTCGCGCTCGTAACCTGGGCGGGCCTGCGCGGAGCAGCTTCGGTCGTCTTTAGTCTCTTTGCCGTGGTGGCCGGCGTTCCCGGCGGACACGACCTATTTGACCTGGTGTTTGTGATTGCCGTGTCGAGCATTGTGGTGCAGGGCTCGCTGCTGCCGGCGGTGGCGAAGAAGCTCGATATGATCGATGCGACCGGCGACGTGCGCCGCACCTTTAACGACTACCGCGACGAGGACGGCATGTCGTTTGTAAAGCTCAAGGTGTGCGCTGGACATCCGTTTGCCGGACGCTCGCTCGCGGACATTGGCAGCGCCACAAATATGCTCGTGGTCCTGGTGCTGCGCGACGGGGCGCACCCGGTACTGCCCAATGGCGACACCGTGATCCAGGAAGGCGATCTGCTGGTGATGGCCGCGCCGACGTTTGAAGAGCGTACCGAAGTTACGCTGCGCGAGGTCACCGTGACTCCCCACGGTCGCCTGGCCGGCCAGCGCCTGTGCGATGTGCCGCAAGGCAAACATCCGTTTATTGTGGTGATGCTCAAGCGCGAAGGCCAAACGATCATCCCCGACGGCAACACCCTAATATACGCCGGCGACGAAGCCGTCATCGCCACGCTAGCATCGTAGTGACTAGGAGGTAGCTACTTTAGGACGAAGAGATCAAGCGCCTAGGAACCTCATGTCTTCGCTCGCAGATTTGGATTTGCCTGAGGAGTAAAGCACCCCTCCCCCATGTAACCATCCTGTAAATCATAGCGACGCACTCGAGTTTTACCGTGATGCGGTCGCGCCTGGCGCTCCACTGTGCTAAAGTAACCCGAACGTCCAAACGACTACAAGGGGGAACTAGAAGATGGCACGTGTGCACAACTTCTCAGCTGGCCCGGCAGCGCTGCCCACAAGCGTGCTCGCCGAGATCGCCGACGAGATGATGGACTACCGCGGTTGCGGCATGTCCGTGCTCGAGATGAGCCATCGATCTAGCATGTACCAGCAGATCATCGACGACGCCGAGGCAACCCTGCGTCGCCTGCTGAGCATCCCCGACAACTACCGTGTCCTGTTTTTGCAGGGCGGCGCCACGCTGCAGTTTGCGGGCATCCCCATGAACCTCATGCGCCGCGGCCGCGCCGGCTACATCGTGACCGGCAACTTTGCCAACAAGGCATACAAGGAGGCCGCCAAGTACGGCGAGGCCGTGCTGCTCGCGAGCTCCGAGGACACCAACTTCGACCGCATCCCCGACATGGCCGACATCAACGCGCGCATTGCCGCCGAGGCCGCGAGCGACGGGCTCGACTACGTTTACATCTGCCAGAACAACACCATCTTTGGCACCATGTACCACGAGCGGCCCGCTTGCGGCGACGTCCCGCGGGTCGCAGATGTCTCGAGCTGCTTTCTGTCGCAGCCGCTCGATGTTGAGCGCTACGGGCTCATCTACGCCGGCGCGCAGAAAAACGCCGGCGCCGCGGGCGTGACCGTGGTTATCGTGCGCGACGACCTCATCGCCGACGGCCCCGCCTTTGCGCGGGCGCCGCAGTACATGGACCTTAAGACCCAGGCCGCCAAGGGCTCCATGCTCAACACGCCCAACACCTTTGGCATCTACGTGTGCGGCAAGGTGTTCCGGTGGGTCGAGGAGACCGGCGGACTTGCCGCCATGGCCGAGCGCAACTGGGCCAAGGCCAACCTGCTCTATGACCTGCTCGAGCACAGTGTGCTGTTCCATGGCACCACGCAGGCCGACAGCCGCTCCATCGCCAACGTCACCTTCCGCACCGGCGACGCCGAACTCGACGCGGCCTTTGTCGCAGGCGCGGCCGAGCACCAGATTCAAAACGTCAAGGGCCATCGTCTGGTAGGCGGCATGCGCGCCAGCGTCTACAACGCCGTAACCATGGAAGACGTGCAGGCACTGGCCTCGTACATGAAGGACTTCGAAACGCAGCGTAGTTTGAGCCCGCGATCTAACTAGCCCGCAACGCGCGGGCCGACCAGCCACTTCAAACCACCTGTTTAAACCAAACCTGCTAAGGAGTTTTTCATGCGCAAGATTAAGACCATCGACGACATCACCAAGGACGGCAAAGTCGAGTTTGGCGAGGGCTACGAATTTGTGAGCACCGCCGAAGAGGCCGACGCCATCCTGATGCGCTCGACAGACCTGCACGGCTACGAACTGCCCGAGGGCATCCGCGCCATCGCCCGCTGCGGCGCCGGCGTCAACAACATCCCCGTCGAGGAGTACGCCAAGAAGGGCGTCGTCGTCTTTAACTCCCCCGGTGCCAACAGCAACGCCGTCAAGGAGCTCGTCCTGGGCATGCTGGTGCTCTCGAGCCGCGGCGTGGTGCAATCGATGAACTGGGTGCGCGACAACGCCGACGACCCCGAGATTCAGGTCGATGCCGAGAAGGCCAAGAAGGCCTTTGTGGGCCGCGAGCTCAAGGGCAAGCGCATCGGCGTCATCGGTCTGGGCAACGTGGGCTCCAAAGTCGCCAACGCCTGCGTCGACCTGGGCATGGCCGTCCACGGCTACGACCCGTTCATTTCCGTTGAGCACGCGTGGGTGCTGAGCCGCGAGGTGCAGCGCGTGGGCACGCTCGAGGATCTCTGCCGCGGCTGCGACTACCTTACCGTGCACGTGCCCAGCAAGGCAGACACCATCGGCATGATCAGCACCCAGCAGATTAACCTGCTGGCCCCGGGCGCCGTCCTCATCAACTACGCGCGCGAGACCATCATTGACGAGGACGCCGTCGACGCCGCCCTGCGCGAGGGCAAGCTGAGCTGGTTTAGCTGCGACTTCGCCACGCCCAAGACCGTCAAGATGCCCAATACGTTTATCACCACGCACTCGGGCGCCGGCACCGGCGAGGCTGAAGCCAACTGCGCAGACATGGCCATCAGCGAGCTCAAGGATTATCTGGAGAACGGTAACATCGCCCACAGTGTCAACTACCCCGCTTGCAACATGGGCAAGGCGCGCGCTGCAAGCCGCATTGCCTGCCTGCATGCCAACGTGCCCAACATGATCGGCCAGATCACGGCCATCCTGGCCAAGGACAACGCCAACGTGCAGCGTATGACCAACGAGTCCGCCGGAGAGAACGCCTACACCATGTTCGACACCGACGAGCACCTGGACAGCAGCACCATCGAGGCGCTCAAGCAGATTCCGTCGATGTATCGCGTGCGCGTGATCAAATAGCGCCGGCTGATCTGACGGGCAGTTCCCCATGTGGCCTGCCCGTCGCTGACATTGAATGCCCGCGGGGGCGCCTTTCGCACGAG
>URVK01000175.1 GCA_900551305.1 uncultured Collinsella sp. | reverse complement strand
CCGCCGCGCTGTTCGAGGAGTACCGTCATCTGTGCACCGTCTCGCACCTGCGCGGATTTCCGCGTGTCTATGGCTACGGTTCTTGCGAGGACGACCCACTCATCCTCATGGAATGGGTCGAGGGTACCTCGCTCAAGCAGGCACTGCCCTTGCTTCCGCACGATGTCTCGGGCGGGCTAACCACCCAGATGGTGGCCGCCGTTGGAAACGCCGTGCTTCGCGCACTCCTGATGACCCAGGGGCTCGTTAATCCGGTCGTCCATCGCGACCTGTCGCCCGCCAATATCATGTTCCGTACCACCAGCCGAACGCTCGAGCAACAGATCGCCGATTGCTCCTTTGACCCCTGCCTCATCGACATGGGCTCCGCGACCATGGCCCTCGGTGACGACACGATCACCCGGCGCGCCGACATCTGGCGCTTTGCCACGCCCGCATACGCCGCGCCCGAGATGCTCACGCAGGATATCGAAGGCATCGCGGCCCTTCGCCGGTCGCCGGCAATCGACGTCTATGCGCTTTCGAGCATTCTGTACCAGCTCTATAGCGGTCGCAAACCGTTCGATGTCGAGTCGACGGGTGCCGCGGCAACCGGCTCGTTCTACCTCATAAAGACCAAGACCAAACCAGGATCTCCGGCACCGCTCGAGCCGCGATGCGATGACGACGAGGCACTCGTCCAGATCATCATGAAAGGCATCTCAGTCGAGCAGTGCGATCGTCCCACCGAGCAGCAGATGCTCGAGGTGCTCTCGGCATACCTCACCGATGCCGAATCCGAGGGCCGCGAAGGCGCAGGAGACGAGGCCGCGATTGATATCGATTCTGGCACGCACCTTAAGGTCGACGTTGCCGGCGAGCGCGCGAGAGAGATCCTGGAGCAGGCCCGGCACGATGCCATGACCCGCCGCCGCTTTATTATCGGTGGCGTTGTCGCAGCCGTTGCGGGGCTCGGCGTTATCGGGGCGGCAACCCATGGCTTTGGCATCCCCGACTACCTGGACGGCATCCGCGGTTCGCTTGACGACTACACCTGGGATCAGCTGCAGGAGATTTCGCTCAAGATTAAGGCCGCCGAGACCCGTAGCGAGGCACGCGAGATTGCCAAGCGATATCATCTGCTCGATGACAATGGGCATATCCCCTATCCATGCACCAAGCGCGTCACGCTCACCAACGGGCTGCAGGTTGGCGCGCAGCTTGTGGGCATCCGCCACGACGAGCTTCTAGACGGCACGGGCAAGGCCGGACTGACGTTTATGTTCGATGCCGGCATTGCCGAACGCGACGCCGCGGCCCAACCGTTGAGAGCCGGCTGGGCAGATTGCGAGCTGCGGGAATGGCTCGATAACGACGGCCTTAAGTTGCTGCCCAACGAGTTGCGCGCACTCATCAAATCTGTCAAAAAGATCTCGAATAACGTTGGCGCCGCCAGAAGCGCATCGTGTCTGAGCGAGCTGCCCGCAACCCTTTGGCTGCCCGCCATGGTCGAGCTGTGCGGTACGCAACCGCCCGAGTCATTTGCCGAGGACTTTCACTACCTGGCCGACATCTATAACGGCGAGGGCAAGGAGTACCAACTCTTCCGCGAGCTCAAGGTAAATCCGTATACCACGAACGAGATGTTGGTTCGCCAGTGGAAGGGCAAGGACACCTGTTGGTGGGAACGAACGGCGAGTCCCGACACATCGGAGAGCGAAGGCACACTCTATATGAACCGCGTGGGGCACGACGGCGACGTCTTTACGTACGCAACGCCTGCGGAAAGGCCAAACAAGCGAACCTGTGTGATTCCCGGGTTCTGTATCTAGGGAGCGGGCGTCTTGCCGTGACGGGACCCTCCTCGGCAATTGTCTCGATCTGTAACACCAGCTCGGCAGATACAGGTCTAGATGTTACAGAACGAGACAAACCCCAACCCCGCGAGACAACATCTCAATCTGTAACAGTAAGGGGTTAAAAACCTCTCTAGATGTTACAAATCAAGACATTTGAGTTGACCGCGGACGGTTTGTCTCGATCTGTAACATCTAGCAGGAAAAACGGTCCTTAGGCGTTACAGATTGAGACGTTAAATTGTGGCTCGATGTAATGTCTCGATCTGTAACAGTTACTCGACAAAAACGGGTCTAGTTGTTACAGATTGAGACATTAGACCGGCTACGGTCCGCCGACCTGGCTATCACCTCGACCAATACCAGAATGTCATACATTTCAATCTCCACTGGACACCCCCAGGGGGTATGGGTGTATAGTATCGGATGGTTAACATTTCCGACACTACGTCACAGAAAGGAGAAGCCATGGCTCAAGATAAATTCGATGTGCGCCGCCTGCCAGGCGCACGTGGACCGTGCCGTGAGCAAACTCGACGGCGTCCAAAGCGTCGCGGTCAATCTGCTCGCCGGCTCTATGCTGGTGGACTACGACCCTGCGCAGGTCTCCCCCGACGACATCTGCACCGCTGTCGACCGCGCGGGCTACTCGGCCTCGCCCATCAGCACGGGCACCGACGCTGTCCAAAGCGGCAGCACGCAAGCCAGGTCCGGCGCCACCCATATGGAGTCGCCCACCAAAAAGCTGGAGGCCGCCGCCTCCGCCATGCGCACCCGCCTCATCATCTCGATTATCTTCCTCATCCCGCTGTTTTACATAGGCATGGGACACATGCTCGGTTGGCCACTGCCCGGCGTCTTCACCGACCACACCCACAGCATGACACTCGCGCTCACCGAGCTCGTCCTGCTCATCCCCATCGTCTACGTCAACGACGCGTACTTTATCAACGGGTTTAAATCGCTCGCGCACGGCGCGCCCACCATGGACGCCCTTATTGCCGTGGGCGCCACCGCCTCCATCGCCTGGTCGCTCTACGCCATGTTTATCATGGCCGATCAGCTGGCCGCGGGCCAGGTCCACGAGGCCATGATGACGGGCATGGACAATCTGTATTTTGAGAGTGCGGGCACGATTCTGTCGCTGGTCACCGTGGGCAAATACCTCGAGACGCGCAGCAAGTCCAAGACCGGCGGCGCAATCGAGGCGTTGATCGACCTAGCGCCCAAGACCGCGACCGTCGTGGCAGAGGACGGCAGCGAGGCCACTGTGGACGTCGACGCCATCCTACCCGGTCAAGTGCTGCGCGTGCGCCCCGGCGAATCCATCCCCGTCGATGGCGTGGTGCTCGAGGGCGCGTCGGCCGTGGACGAGAGCGCGCTCACTGGCGAGTCCATACCCGTGGAAAAGACCGCCGGCGACACTGTCAACGCGGCCACGGTCAACCGCACGGGCTCGTTTACCTTCCGTGCCACACGCGTGGGCGCCGACACGTCACTCGCCAAGATTATCCAGCTCGTCGAGGACGCCAACGCCACCAAGGCGCCCATCGCCCGCATGGCCGACAAAGTCGCCGGCGTGTTCGTGCCCGTGGTGTTCGTGATCTCGGCTGTGACCTTTGCGGTGTGGATGGCACTGACCGGCAGCATAAACGAGGCGCTCACCTCCGCCGTGGCCGTGCTGGTGATCAGCTGCCCGTGCGCGCTGGGCCTGGCCACGCCCGTCGCCATTATGGTCGGCACCGGCAAGGGCGCCGAGATGGGCATTCTGTTCAAGAGCGCCGAGGCGCTGGAGAATCTGCGCAGCGTGGGCACCGTGGTGCTCGATAAGACGGGAACGGTCACTCGCGGCAAGCCTGCCGTGACCGATATCGTGGTAGCCACGCGCGC
>URVK01000174.1 GCA_900551305.1 uncultured Collinsella sp. | reverse complement strand
GAGATATGCTCGTTCGCGCGGCCGCCGGGGCCAGCGGCGAGCCCATCGATACCTTCCATGCCGAGACCGTCGACTGGGATTGCGCTCACGCTGCCGAGGGCACGCTCGTCCAGTCAGGCAAGTACACCGGCATGCGCGGCGGTAAGCACTCCGAGGGCGAGGCTGCCATCGTGGCCGACCTCGAGGCCATGGGCTGTGGTCGTCGCAAGGTCGAGTTCCGTCTGCGCGACTGGCTCATTTCCCGTCAGCGCTATTGGGGCAACCCCATCCCGGCCATCCACTGCGAGCACTGCGGCATCGTGCCCGTGCCCGAGGATCAGCTGCCGGTGACGCTGCCCGAGAACCTGGACCTGGGCGCAGGCGAGACCCTCGCCGAGTGCAAGGAGTTCTACGAGACCACCTGCCCGGTCTGCGGTCGCCCGGCCAAGCGCGAGACCGATACCATGGACACCTTCACCTGCTCCAGCTGGTATTACCTGCGCTATACCGACCCGCACAACACCGAGCTGCCCTTCTCCAAGGAAGCCGCCGACCGTTGGATGCCCGTCGATAACTACATCGGTGGCATCGAGCATGCCATTCTGCACCTGCTCTACAGCCGTTTCTTTACCAAGGCCCTGCGCGACCTGGGCCTGCTGAGCGTTGACGAGCCCTTCACCAACCTGCTGTGCCAGGGCATGGTCAAGGACGAGAACGGCGACACCATGTCCAAGTCCAAGGGCAACGTTGTCCCCCCGAGCTCGGTTATCGAGCCCTACGGCGCCGACACCATGCGTCTGGCGATCCTGTTTATCGCCCCGCCCGAGAAGGACTTCGACTGGGATCCCAAGGCCGTCGAGGGCGCCAACCGCTTCATCAAGCGCGCCTGGCGTATCGTGTGGCAGCTCGTCCAGTCGGGTGACGCCAACGTGGCCTTCGACAAGTCCGTGCTCGACGAGACCGCGATGAAGCTCTACCGCGAGCGTCACCGCACCATCGCCAAGTGCACCGAGGACTTCGACCGTGGCCAGTTCAACACCGCGATCTCGGCCGTCATGGAGCTCGTCAACGCAGCGAGCGCCTATCTCAACGCCACTGAGGGTACTGACCGCGACAAGGCTCTGTGCTACGGCGTGGCCAAGGACATCGTGAGCGTCCTTGCCCCTATCTGCCCGTTCTGGGCCGACGAGCTGTGGCACGAGGCACTCGGCTGCGAGGGCAACGCCTACACCGCCGCCTGGCCCGAGTTCGACCTGGCCGAGTCCGTTGAGGACACGGTGCAGATCGTGGTCCAGGTGCTCGGCAAGGTCCGCGGCCGCGTCGACGTTGCCCGCGATGCCTCCAATGAGGATATGCAGGCTGCCAGAGCCTTGCCGCGGCCCCCGTCGCCAAGTGGCTCGAGGGCAAGACAGTCGTCAAGGCCATCTGCGTGCCCGGCAAGCTGGTCAACCTGGTGGTCAAGTAAGCACTGCGCGCTTAACTGACGCATAAAAGACGAGGGGCGATCCGATTGGGTCGTCCCTCGTTTTTCATGTACCTGTCCTGATGTCTGCGGTCAATTGTCCTATTCTTATGGAGAAGCTGTGCGCACGCTGACCTGCAGGTTCGTACTGTGCTTGCACGTTTCCGCAGCTATTGGTATAGTTTGCTTGCAAATGAAGTTGTAATTGAAAGAAGTGGGGTTTCGGCCCCGCTTCTTTTTTGTATGGATGGAGGTGCCGCAATGGTCAAGACCAAGACCGAGCAGGCGATCATCGACGCGCTCGAGGCCGTCGCTCCCCAGCACGATGTCGACATCGTCGACGTCGAGCTCGTGGGTGCCACCAAGGCCCCCTGCGTGCGCGTGCGTATCGAGGGTGCCGAGGGTCAGAGCCTGTCGCTCAACGATGTCACGGCCAACACCAAGTGGGTCGGCGATGTGATTGAGGAGCTCGACCCCATCTCTTCGAGCTATACGCTCGAGGTGTCGAGCCCGGGCATGGCGCGCCCGCTGCGCCGCCCGTGCGACTTTGCCCGCTTTGTGGGCGAGAACTGTGAGCTCACCTCCACCGCTACCGAGGGCCGTCGCAAGTACGCCGGCAAGATTGCCGCCGCCACCGAGGCGAACGTGACCCTCGAGCTCGAGGGCGGCGAGTCCGTCACCCTCGATTTCTCTGATGTTAAAAAGTGCAAGTTGAAGCCCACCTACGACTTCAAGCCCGCGAAGGAAGGAAAGTAAGATGGCAGCATCCGACATGATGTCCGCCCTGATGGAGCTTTGCCAGGAGAAGCACATCGACCAGCTCTACCTGATCGACCGCCTGGAGCAGTCGCTTGCCAAGAGCTATGCCGAGATCCTGCATCTTGAGTGGGGCGCCAAGGTGACCATCGACCGCACCACCGGCAAGATCTACGTCTACCGTCTGGAGCCGATTGACGATTCCATGGACGAGGAAGGCAACTTCACCGAGTTCGAGGAGATCGACGTCACCCCCAAGAACACGAGCCGCATCGCCGCCCAGCACGCCAAGGCCGAGATCAACGCCATCGTGCGCAATTCCGCCCGCGAGCAGATCTACGAGGAGTTCTCCGGCCGCATCGGTGACCTCATCAGCGGTACCGTGCTGCAGTCCACGCCCGACTTCACGATCGTCAAGATCCGCGAGGGCGTCGAGGCCGAGCTGCCGCACTTCGATCAGCGCCGTTACGAGAACGAGCGCAACGAGCGTCCGATGGGCGAGCGCTACCTGCATAACCAGCACATCAAGGCCGTGATCATCGACGTTCGCGACCCCAACTCCAACCTGCAGCCGGTTCGTGGCGAGCACAGCCGTCCGCCGATTGTCATCTCCCGTACCCACCCCGAGCTCATGCGTCGTCTGTTTGAGCAGGAGGTGCCCGAGATCTATGAGGGCACCGTCCAGATCAAGTCGATCGCCCGCGAGCCCGGCCAGCGCTCCAAGGTCGCCGTCCACTCGCTCGACGACCGTCTGGATCCCGTGGGCGCCTGTGTCGGCCCCAAGGGCAGCCGTGTTCGCGCTGTCGTGGGCGAGCTCCGTGGCGAGCGCGTCGACGTCATCCTTTGGGATGCCGATCCTGCCGTCTACGTCGCCAACGCCCTGTCGCCCGCCAAGGTCACCCGCGTCCTCATCGACGAGGAGAAGGCCTACGCCGGCGTCATCGTGCCCGACGACCAGCTGTCCCTCGCCATCGGCAAGGAGGGCCAGAACGCCCGCCTCGCCGCGCGCCTGACCGGCTGGCACATCGACATCAAGTCCGAGACGCTTGCCGCCGACATCCTCAAGAACGTTCCCGTTCACGAGGAGCCCGCCGCCGACCTGATCGGTGACGAGGAGGACGAGGACGTCCGCCGCTGCGACAGGGCGGCTGCGAGTCCGTGTCCGAGGACGGCATCCAGTGCCGCAACCAGGCTCGTCCCGGCTCCCGTTTCTGCGGTGTCCACGACACCGACGCCTTCGATGATGCGGAGGACCTGATCTAGCGCGCGGTTGCGCCGGGCGGGTCCCGGCGCGTCTCCCACGCTCGTTCAGTCTCTAGGCACCCAAGGTGCCAGAAAGGGTAGGTGAAGTCATATGGCAAAAGTCCGTGTGTCCACCCTGGCCAAAGAGTTCGGCATGACCTCCAAGGAACTGATGGGTCATCTCGCCGATATGAAGATTCCCGCTAAGTCCGCTTCCTCCACCTTGGAGGACGCTTATGTCGCCATGGTCCGCAAGCAGCTCGCCTCGGTGATCGAGGCCCGCGCTCAGGAAGTCGAGGCCGCCAAGCAGGCCGAGGAGCAGGCAGCTGCCGCCGAGGAGGCCGCACGCGCCACCGAGGCCGAGCGCGAGC
>URVK01000173.1 GCA_900551305.1 uncultured Collinsella sp. | reverse complement strand
AGCAATTTTGCCCCCCCCCGCGGTGGCGCGCCCGCCGGTGGTAACAGAGCGCCGCGAGCGCTATCGGGTTGCCGGCATTGCGACAGACGAGGCTGAGCTTGCTGCTGGCGTTGCCGACGAGCAGGAGCGTGTGGATGCTGCCGTGGGCGGCTACAACCGCGCGGTGCGTCGTCTGTACGGCCCTGGTACGCCGTGGGGCGAGGTTGCCAAGTGGCAGACGGCAACGATGGAGGAACTTGAGCGTCAGCAGCGCATCAACGAGACGGCGAAGCATCGCGTGGTGGGGCTCGTTATCGAGACGCGCCCCGATGCCGTAACGCCGCAGGCGCTTACGCTCATCCGCCGCCTGGGCTGCACCAAGATCCAGATGGGTATTCAGAGTCTCGACCAACATTTGCTCGATATCAACGAGCGTCGTATTTCGGTGGCGCAGATCGAGCGGGCGTTTTCGCTTGCGCGCCTGTTTGGCTTTAAGATCCACGCGCATTTTATGCTTAACTTGCTGGGCGCCACGCCCGAGGGGGACAAGCGCGACTACGAACGCTTTATGACCGAAGGGGCCTTTATGCCCGACGAGGTCAAGGTTTACCCGTGTGCGCTCATCGAGGGCTCGCGTCTGGTGGGCTGCTACGAGCGCGGCGAGTGGCGTCCCTATACCGAGGAAGAGCTGCTCGATGTGCTGGCCGACGACATCGTGGTGACGCCGGCGTTCTGCCGCATCAGTCGCATGATCCGCGACTTTAGTTCCGACGACATCATGGTGGGCAACAAGAAACCCAACCTGCGTCAGCTCGTCGAAAACCGCTTGGCTGCTCGGGGTGACGGTGCGACGGTGCGCGAGATTCGCTATCGCGAGATCAGCACGGCGGGTGCCGACTTGGATGAGCTATCTCTTGATGAGGAGGTGGCGTACGAGACGCCGGTGACGCACGAGTGCTTTTTGCAGTGGGTGACGCCGCAGGGCAAGATCGCGGGCTTTTTGCGGTTGTCGCTGCCCGACCATTCGTTTGTTGCCGCGCATGCGGACGAGTTGCTGACGATGCCGGACGAGGCGATGATTCGCGAGGTACACGTGTATGGCATGGCGGCGCGCGTGGGGTATCAAGGCCAGGCGGCCCAGCACCATGGGTTGGGGCGTCTGCTCGTAGAGCGTGCGTGCGAGATTGCCCGGGATGCGGGTTATACGCGCATCAACGTGATCAGCGCGATTGGTACGCGCGAGTACTATCGCCATTTGGGTTTTTACGATCATGGACTCTATCTGCAAAAGGAGCTCTAGATGAACAAGCCGA
This sequence comes from uncultured Collinsella sp., assembly GCA_900551305.1. Lineage (GTDB taxonomy): Bacteria > Actinomycetota > Coriobacteriia > Coriobacteriales > Coriobacteriaceae > Collinsella. The sequence goes on along the minus strand of URVK01000173.1, from coordinate 2,518 downwards.
GTGTTTCTGCTGGCGTCGTTGCCGGCGTTGCCCTGGGAGCCGCGGCGCTTGGTGCGGCCGCCGTCGCTGTTCGTGCTGCCTGTCTGCAGGTTGCGCGAACCCGCAATGGGTTGGCGCGTGTGAAACGCGTGCACGATGGGGACGGCGATGAGATTCGCGTGTTGGTGCAAGGCGGCGTCTACCAAAGCGCAAGCTACGTTGGTGAGCGTTGGGCGGAGCCCGTCTTTGCGTACTATCGTGCGTTTGACGACGTGTTTGAGTCCGAGGATGCGATGCACGATGCTTATGGTCACGGCATCAACCGCATGCTTGTGCTGGGTGGCGGCGGGTTTGCCTATCCTAAGTTCGCGCTGATGTCGCACGAGGGCTTGCGCATGGACGTCATCGAGTATGACGGAGAGATTACGCGCCTGGCGCGCCGCTGGTTCTACCTAGACGAGCTGGAGCGCGCGGCGGGCGATCGCCTGCGGGTGATAACCGCTGAGGCTCGCTCGTATTTGGGTGTGACGAGCGTGGGCCATCGTCGCTACGACGTGGTCGTGAGCGATTGCTTTGGCGGTGCCGAGCCCGTACGCGAGCTGGCGACGGTTGAGGCATTGCGTTTGGTGCGGGGCAGCCTAAATGTCGGTGGCGTCTACGTTGCCAATATCGTGAGTGCAAACGAGGGGAGCGATGTGACGTTCCTGCGCGACTGTGCCGCCACGGCGCTTGAGGTGTTCGACCATGCTTGGGTGGTCCCATGTGGCGATGCAGAGTTCGGCGGCGAGGAAAACTACCTGCTCATCGCCAGCGACGGCAACTACGCCTTTGCCGAAGCCGTGCCCTTCGACACCGACTTCCTCGGCACCGTCCTTCACGACAAATAAGTTTCCCCGTCCCAAAAAGACTGGTCTTAGGCGTGGTCGCGCCAGCCGAGAACGCGCTGCTTCATGCCTTCGATGTCGAGCACGCCTTCGGCAAAGCCCTTGCGCACGAGCTCCTCGGGAACGTACTCGTCGTAGCGATCAAAATAAGGCACCTCGCCGGGATAGACGAGCTCGATGGGATCGAAGTCCTTCACGGCCTCGGCGGCGAGCACCTCAAAGAACGTCTCCTCGTCGGCCTTCATCTTAAACTGCATAAAGTACGGGCGTGATGGGTCGAGTCCGCGAAGGCCCAGCTCCGCGGCGCACTTAATCTTGAGCATGCGCTCGAGTGCCAAAAAGGCGTAGCTGCCCAGCCAGGGGAAGAGCACCCAGGTGTCGCCACCCAGGTTGATGAGTGGCTTAGTTCCCGCACCCGAAATCTCGGCCGTATGGCGAGCCTGTGCAAGACGTGCCCGTGCGTTGCCCATGAGATACGGATATGCCGCATGCTCGTTGAGCGCTTTGCGCATGCGCTCGAGTACATGCGTATTGATGTCTCCGGGGCAGTCGCCAAAGTAGGCCGGCACCCGGCCCTTGACCTGCGTGGCAAAGACAGTGTGGCGCTTCCAGTCCACTTCCTCGACAATCCAGCAGTGTCCGGCGATGGCGATGCGCTCACCGGGCGGGGGCGGATTAACAATCGTGCCCAGCTCGGCCGACTCGCTGCGAACGGTGAACTCCTCGTTTTCCTGGAACACGGCGTAGAACTTAAAGTTGTTGATGATGCGCTCGCCCGCGAGACCCACGATGAGCCCGCCACCTTCGGTGACCTGGATATGGTCGATCTTAATGAGGTGACGTAGCAGCACACGGTAATCGTCTGCCGAGACACGGTGGAAATAGCTGAGCGTGAGCACGCGCTGGGCAAGTTCGGCCGGCGTGAGCTCGCCGGTGCTGGCGAGGGTCGACATAGTCTGGTGATAGAGCAGGCTGTAGGGGAGTCGATCGAGCTCGGGTGGCTCGACCCACTTTTCCTCGCGATAGAGTTGTACGAGCGCGATACCCTGCAGGAGCTTCCACGGAATGGTCTCGGGCATCATCGTGCGCGGCTCGGGTTCTTCCTCGCGCATGACAAACCACATCTCGGGCGGAAGATCGCGGCGTCCCGTGCGCCCCATGCGCTGCAAAAAGGAGCTGACGGTAAACGGTGCATCGATCTGGAACGCGCGCTCCAGGCGGCCGATATCGATACCGAGCTCCAGCGTAGAGGTGGTGACGGTTGTCTGCGCCTGCTCCTCGTCGCGCATGAGCCCCTCGGCCGTCTCGCGCAGCGATGCTGAAAGATTGCCGTGATGGATTAGAAAGCGGTCGGGCTCGTGTCGACTTTCGCAGTAGCTGCGCAGCATGGAGCACACGGCCTCTGCCTCCTCGCGCGAGTTGGCAAAGACCAGGCACTTGCGGCCGCGCGTATGCTCAAAGATATAGCCCATACCGGGGTCGGCGTTGTCGGGCGCCGTGTCGGTGGGGTTGAGAAGCGCCTGCTCGGTCGCTCGTGGGATGTCGATTTCGCCCTCGGGGGCCGAGGAAGTGCGACGGTCTTTGGGAGCGGCCTTGCCCCGTGCCCGCTCACGACGTTGACGGCGCTCCTCTTGTGTGAGCTGTCCGCTGTGACG
>URVK01000172.1 GCA_900551305.1 uncultured Collinsella sp. | reverse complement strand
CTTTCGCCCACCCGGGGCGCAAATCCACCCGCCTGCACCAATCGCGCGAGCAACCTCGGCGCCAGCGGCGGCAAGCGCCTCGGCATCGCCGGTGACGGCGCGCAAAACCGCGGGCATCTCAAACGTGCTGGCAGTGGCCGCAGCCCCACCCTCGCCACCAATCAGTGACAAGAAACGGTTCTGCATGGCCGTAATGCCGAGTGCGCCCAACGCCGCGGAGACTTCGTCGGCAGAAAACGCCGGGAAGGACGTTTCGTCAAAGTCGAGCTCGACAGGTGCATCAGTACGAATGGTCGCAACCTTGCGGCTCAGCAGCGCATCATCGATGTGCGCACGCAGGCTCTCACCCATCTTGCCCTTGACTTCATCGGCATGCGCGATGACCTCGTCCAAGCTGCCGTACTGCGCGATGAGCGCGCTCGCCTTTTTGGGACCGATGCCCGGTACGCCGGGAATGTTGTCCGACGTGTCGCCCTTCAGACCGTAAAAATCGGGAACGAGCGCCGGCGTAATGCCGTGATACAGGTCATCCACGCTCTCGGGCGTCATAATCGCTACGTCGGACAGGCCCTTGCGGGTCGAGACCACGTTGACGTGCTCGGTCACAAGCTGATACATGTCACGGTCACCGGTCACCAGCAGCATGTCGCAGCCGGCTTCCTCACCCAGACGAGCCATGGTACCCAGGATATCGTCGCCTTCCCAGCCCTCGGACTGCAGAATCGGCACGTTGAGCGCCGTGAGCAGCTCCTTAATCATCGGAAACTGCGCATGCAGGTCGGGGTCCATGGGCGGGCGTTGCGCCTTATACTGCGGCAGCATCTCCATGCGCACGCGCGGTTTGCCCTTGTCAAACGCCACGACCACACCGTCGGGGTTAAAGGCGTCGATCATCTTGAGAAACATGTTCAGAAAGCCAAAGATCGCGTTGGTGGGGCGACCGTCCGGCGCGTTCATGGTCGGCGGCACGGCGTGGAAGGCGCGGTGCATGAGCGAGTTGCCGTCGACAACGGCAAAGGTGCGGCGCTTGTCAGACATATTGAATACCTCGCTTTGGGCTGGGCACGGTTTGCTCACTCCAGTTTACACGCTCCCCGCCCCGCGACCACCGCACATCAAGCTCCCCCGCCACCGTAAGCCTACGCGTGATACGATGGCTCACGGTACATCAACCAGCACGATCGATCCGAAAGGAGCCTGCGTCATGGAGCGTCCCTGCGCATGGAAAAAGTACACGCCACAGCAAATCGAGGAGCTCGAGGAGCTTTGCCGCGGCTATAAGCAGTTTTTGAGCGAGAACAAGACCGAGCGCCTGTGCGTCAAAACCGGCATCAAGATGGCCGAGGAGGCGGGCTACGTCGACCTGGAGACCGTGATCGCCGAGGGCTGCGCGCTCAAGGCTGGCGACAAGGTGTACGCCGCCAACCACGGCAAGGACCTTATGCTCGTCAACCTGGGCACCGCCCCGCTCGAGCAGGGCTTTAACATCCTGGGTGCCCACGTTGACTCGCCGCGCCTGGACCTCAAGCAGAATCCCGCCTTCGAGGCCGGCGACATGGCCTACCTCGACACGCACTACTACGGCGGCGTCAAGAGCTACCACTGGGTGGCCTCCCCGCTCGCACTCGTAGGCGTCATCTGCAAAAAGGACGGTACCACCGTCGACATCAACATCGGCGACAAGGCCGACGACCCGGTCTTTACCATCTCCGACCTGCTGATCCACCTCTCGAGTGAGCAGATGTCCAAGCCTGCCAAGGACGCCGTCGATGCCGAGATCCTCGACGTGATCGTGGGCGGCCGTCCCGTCAAGTTTGACGAGGACGACAAGGATGCTCCCAAGGAGCCCGTCAAGCAGATGTTCCTGGACATCCTCAAGGAGCAGTACGACGTCGAGGAGGAGGACTTCCTCTCCGCCGAGATCGAGGTCGTGCCCGCCGGCCCCGCCCGCGACATGGGCCTCGACCGCTCCATGATTTTGGGCTATGGCCACGACGACCGCGTCTGCGCCTACCCCTCCATGCTCGCCCAGATAAATGTGGCCAACGTGGAGCGCACGAGCATCACGCTCATCGTCGACAAGGAGGAGATCGGCTCCGTGGGTGCCACCGGTATGACGAGCCGCTTCTTCGAGAACACCGTCGCCGAGATCATGACGCTCGCCGGCGAGGGCAGCCCGCTGGCCCTACGCCGCGCGTTCGCCCGCAGCCGCATGCTCTCCTCTGACGTGTCTGCCGGCTTCGACCCGGGCTATGCCGGCAAGTTCGAGACCAAGAACGCCGCCTTCATGGGTCGCGGCCTGTGCTTCAACAAGTATACGGGCAGCCGCGGCAAGGGCGGTTCCAACGACGCCGACGCCGAGTACGTGGCCCTCATCCGCGACATCATGGACGAGGCCGGCGTGGACTTCCAGACCTGTGAGCTCGGTCGCGTCAACGCGGGCGGTGGCGGCACCATCGCCTACATCATGGCCAAGTACGGCATGAACGTCATCGACTCCGGCGTTGCCGTCCTGTCCATGCACGCCCTGTGGGAGGTCGCCAACAAGGCCGATATCTACGAGGCCTACCGCGGCTACAAGGCCTTCCTCGAGCGCGCCTAACCAACCCCTCATCAGTTGCGGTGAAATACGGACTAAACTCGCCCATAAACGGCCAAAACAGACCGTATTCCACCGCAACTTCCTTATTGGCAGAGGAGAGTCCATGCTGCAGGTCATCATTTCGCCCGCCAAGCAGATGCGCGCGGCCCAAGATGCTTTTGAAATCCTGGGCATTCCACCTTTTGCGCACCAGACGGCCCGCCTCCACCGCGCACTGCTAGATATCGAACGAAATGAAGGCAGCGGCGGCCTGCAAGCGCTATGGAACGTGAGTGACAAACTGCTGGGGCCTTGCCTCAACACCCTGCATGAGTTCGGGCCTATCCTGAAAAACGACGATCTCGACAATCCCGAACTCGCCCGTCACCTCTCCCCTGCCGTCATGTCCTACCACGGCATTCAATACCAGAGCATGGCGCCCGAGGTGATGGATTCCGCGCAGCTCGCATGGCTGCAAGGCCATCTATGGATCCTCTCCGGCCTCTACGGATGCGTACGCCCCTTTCATGCCGTTGAACCGTATCGGCTCGAAATGGGGGCGAAGCTCTCCGTCGACGGCGCTCGCGATCTCTATGCCTTCTGGGGGAATCGACTTGCGCAGGCAATTGCGCCGGCCGGTTCCGACACCACTATCGTCAACCTTGCCAGCGTGGAATATGCCAAAGCCGTCCTGCCCCATGCTGCACAGGATGCAACGGTTATCACCTGCCTTTTTGGCGAAGACGTCCGCAGCGATAAGCCCGTCCAGCGATCGACCGCCAGTAAAAAGGCACGCGGCTCCATGGTGCGGTGGATGGCAGAAAACAAACTCGAGGATGCAAGCGAACTTACCGCATTCAACATCGGCTATCGTTACATCCCCGAGCTTTCAGACAAAAACACCCTGGTATTCATGAACGCGCAGGCACAATAGGCCCGACGTTTCCAAACACCCCGCTATTCCGCCAGGCCGTCTGCTTTGGCAATCTCGCTTGTCGAGCCATCTTGATAGGTAACCTTAACGTGCTCAACCTCGGACACCGCAACACCCGTCGGAGGCTCAAGGCGCCATTCCGTCAGGGCGATATCCATGGTCGTGGGGACGTCTCCTTGATCTTTGAGCTTCACCGTCAGTGTTTTGAGCGTCGCATCATACGTCACGCGTTCGATTTCCTCACCAGGAATGGACCCACCGCTCAGCTGCAATTGCACAAACTCGTCGTGCGGATACCAATAGTCGCCCGGCGCGGCCACGGGATTGCCGCCC
>URVK01000171.1 GCA_900551305.1 uncultured Collinsella sp. | reverse complement strand
GCACGCCAGCCTGGCCTTGGTTCCCTGGATGGCGGCCGCCGGGGTCGTGGTCGTGGCGGTCAAGACAAAATCGATGCTGTGGTGCTGCGTCTCGGGCATCGTACTCTATATCGTCTTGAGCCTTATATAGGGGTGGCGTCGCGGGCGCCGAATCTCGTTCCATCCCAACTTGTCGAATTTTTCACCGAGCTGGTCTATTTCTTCTGGTACCATGGTCAAACTTTACTGTAGCAAAGCGTGACGTGGGCTTTTGTACCCCGTCAGCGGAAATGGGGGTTTCATGGCACAGGAAGCAACCGCCAACGAGCAAAAGAAATTCAAGGTCCCGCGCATTCCGGGCGACATCATGATCTATCCGATGATCGTCGGTCTTTTGCTCAACACCTTCTGCCCGCAGGTTTTTGAGATCGGCGGCTTCTTTACGGCTGCCTGCCGCGGTGGCTCCAATACCATCGTCGCCGCGATCCTGCTGTTTGTGGGCGCCGGCATCAGCTTTAAGTCCACGCCGGGCGCCATCAAAACCGGCATCGTCGTGCTGATTCCCAAGCTGGTCGTCGCAGCGGCTCTCGGCTTGGGTGTGGCATATTTCTTTAACGACAACTTCCTGGGCCTGAGCTCTGTGTCTATCATCGGCGGCATCACGTTTTGCAACATGGCGCTCTATACGGGCATCATGGGCGAGTTCGGCGATGAGTCCGAGCAGGGCGCCGTCGGTATCCTGTTCTTTACGGCCGGCCCCGCCGTCACGATGATCATCCTCGGTGTCTCGGGTCTCGCCAACATCCCCGTCGGCACTATCATCGGATCCATCCTGCCGCTTGTTATCGGCATGGTCCTGGGCAACTTGTTCCCGTTTATCAAGAACCTGCTGGTCCCCGGCGCCAATCCCGCGATCGCTGTCATCGGTTTTCAGCTCGGTGCGTCCATGAGCCTTTCGAGCTTCATCACCGGCGGCATTTCGGGCATCCTGCTGGGCCTCATCACGCTCTTTATCGTCGGTCCCATTACCTTTGCCTTCGAGCGCCTGTGTGGCGGCAACGGCAAGGCGGCCGTTGCTTGCTCTACCATTGCCGGCACGGCCATGACCACGCCGGTCGCCCTCGCCGAGGTCGCGCCGCGCTATGCCGAGCTTGCGCCCACCGCGTATGCGCAGATCGCCACTGCCGTCATCATCACGGCAATCATGGCCCCGATTCTGACCGGCTGGGTCGATAAGAAGTTCTGCCACGGCAAAGAGGATCTGTCGGTCGAAGGCGTCGAGGCTATTGAGGAGGCCGTCGCGACCGACATCGACGGCGAGTAATCGTCGACGCGAGTCAATCAAGCCGGCGTGTGCAATTCGCGCCGTCAGAGCGCCCGAACGAGAGCTGTCTTACAGCAACGTTCGGGCGCTCTGCTATTATTCCCTTTACCCCTGCGGAGTAAGGGGCGTTTATTGCCCAGACACGAATCGGGCGATTCTGGCCACTTGGATATAGAGGGAATGGCACCTGGTGATTAAGGCACTCAAGATCGAGATATTCCTGCTGTGCATGATTATTCTTATCGGGCTTGCCGTACGAAGCCGTCGCTCCCTGTTCTCGAGCACCCAGCAGCTTTTGTTTAGCATGCTGGGCTACACGTCTGCTGCCTACATTTTCTTCGATATGATCTGGACGCTCTCGGACGGCGTGAGCACTCCTGTAGGCATCACGGCCAACTGGATTTCCAACGCGGTTTCGTTTTCGCTGTTCGCCATCGCGTGCCTCATTTGGTTTTTCTATTCCGAGACGATGCAGGGCTCACGGCTTCTGACCACGCCCTATAGGGTGATACTTTTAACGTTGCCAACCGCTTTGGTGGTCGTGTTGGCATTTACCAGCTACTGGACGCACACTATGTTCTATATCGATACGCAGGGCGTATATCGTCGCGGAGCGCTTTATATGATTCAGCCTATCGTGAGCTACTGCTACGTCATATATACGTCCTTGCATGCCTTTATTCAGGCTCGAAAAGTCGAAAGCTTGCAAAAGAAGGCCATTTATCGCACCCTCGCCTTTTTTGCGGTTCCCGCTCTGGTGGGCGGTACCTTCCAGGTTTTGTTTTCGGTACCGGGCCTTTGCTTCGGTATAACGCTGAGCATCCTGCTGCTCTATATCGTCTATCAGGAGCAACTAATCTCGACTGACCCGTTGACTGGACTCAACAACCGTAACCGTTTTGAGACCTATATGCTGTCGCTGTTCTCGGGTGCGGACCAGGCCGATGATGTGTATCTGCTGATGATGGATGCTGACGGTTTTAAGCAGATTAACGATCACTATGGACATGTTGAGGGCGACCATGCTCTTCAGGTTGTTGCGACGGCGCTCAAGGACGTCTGCTCGCCGGCTGGTGGGTTTATCGCGCGCTATGGCGGCGATGAGTTCGTGGTGCTCCAAAAGGCAGCGGCGGAGCAGGACGTCATAGACCTGTGTTCGGCGATTGACGACGAGCTCGCGCATGCCGAGGTGCCGTATGCATTGCGGATGTCCATCGGTTACGCGCGGGTCGGCGATAGTGTTGATACCTGGCAAGACTTACTTCGCGCCGCCGATGCGGAGCTCTACCGCGTCAAGGCCGAGAAAAAGAAAGCCGGCATCCAGATACGCTAGAAAAAAAGGGGCGCACGCTTGCGTGCGTGTCGGCCCTCAGCTCACCGATGTACTCCATTAAACTAAAGTATGTGAATCCCCTCTGCTAAATAAGGGCAGTTCACTATGCTTTTTTGGGTTTGTTGACGATGATGATGCCGCCGCAGACCAACAGCAGGGCAACGATGACGGTAACGGGGCTCGTGCCAGCGCCCTCACCGAGCAGCAGCGCGCTCAGCAGCACGCCAAAGACGGGGTTCATAAATCCAAAGACAGAGACGCGGCTGACGGGGTTGACGGCAAGCAGGCGCGACCACAGCGAATAGGCGACCGCGGAGATAAGCGCCATGTAGATGATGAGCGCGATGGCGGGGACAATCGCTGTGGGGGAGAGCGCGCCACCCATCAAAAAGCCGATGGCGGTGAGGACCAGGCCGCCGACCAAGAACTGCCACCCGGCAAGCAAGACGCCGTCGTGCTCGCGCGAGAAGATACCGATCAGGCAGGTCGAAAGAGCACCCGCGACAGTGGAGGCTAGGATAAAGCCCTCGCCATCGAGCCTGAAGCCAAAGGTGCCATCTGCGCCCGAAAGGTTGACGAGCGCGACGCCGGCAAAGCCCAGCGCACAGCCAAGCACCTTGGCCGTATTGAGCTTCTCGGTGCGAAATGCCAGGGCGGCAAAGAGGATTGCGAGGAAGTTGGCGCTGGCCTCGATGATGGAGCTCGACATGGCGCTGGCGCGTGAGAGGCCCAGATAGAAAAAGAAGTACTGCCCGATAGTCTGGAAGAGCGACAAGACAAAGATGGGTTTGATGTCGCGCGCTTGCGGTATGAGGGGGCGGCGTTGGGCCGCGCTCATCCCAACGATGACCAGGGCGCCGGCAAGCGTAAAGCGTAAACCTGCAAAGAGCAGCTGCGAAGCGCTATCGTGCGCTGGGATACCAAAGAGTGCGTAGCCGATCTTGATGCAGGGAAAGGCCGATCCCCAGAGTGCACAGCAGACGAGGCAGCCCAGGATGAGTCCGGGCAGGGTGGCGAGATACGGCTTGCGGCTTTCCATGATGTCCTTCCTGTATGCGCGAAGCAAAAAAGAACCCGCCACCGGGGGTGCCGGTGGCGGGTGTTGTTACCCGAGGGGATTGTACCCGATGGGAAAGCTTTAGGCGAAGTAGGCTACGCCGCTCTCAAAGATCGGCATGAACTTATCGCCGGGGACATGCTCGGGCACGTTGCGGTACAGGTT
>URVK01000170.1 GCA_900551305.1 uncultured Collinsella sp. | reverse complement strand
GCCGCGACGTCCTCAGGGCTGGAGAGCTCCTTGAGGCCCTCGACGGCAGCCTTGATGATGTTGAGGCCGTTGTCGGTACCGAGGGACTTGGACAGGACGTTCTTGATGCCAGCAAGCTCAAAGAGGGGACGCACAGCGCCGCCGGCGATAACGCCGGTACCCTCGACAGCGGGCTTGATGATGATGCGGCCGGCACCAAAGTGGCCGAGAACCTCGTGCGGGATGGTGCCCTGCTCGGTCACCGGCACGTGGAACATGTTCTTCTTGGCATCGAGAGATGCCTTGGAGATGGCCATGGGCACCTCAGCGGACTTGCCCATGCCAACGCCGACGTTGCCCTTGCCGTCGCCAACGACGACGAGAGCGACGAGGCTCATGCGACGACCACCCTTGACGGTCTTCGACACGCGGTTGATGTAAACGACGCGCTCCTCGAACTCGGAGGCCTCGCGCTGCTGCTTCTGATTACGAGCCATGTGCTACATACCTCCTAGAACTCGGGACCGGCGGCACGAGCACCGTCGGCGAGGGCCTTGACGCGGCCATGGTAGATACGGCCACCGCGATCGAAGGCGACCTTGGTGATGCCGGCCTCGATGGCGCGCTTGCCAACGAGCTGACCGACCTTCTCCGCAGCCTCCTTGTTCGAGGTGTGGGTGCCCTTGAACTCGGCCTCGAGGGTCGAGGCAGAGACGAGCGTCAGGCTGGAGCCCTTGCTGTCGTCGATGATCTGGGCATAGATGTTGGCGTTAGTACGGGTCACGCGAAGACGCGGACGCTCGGAGGTACCCGAGACCTTGCCGCGAACACGACGCTGACGACGCTTGAGGCCTTCCAGCTTCGCCTTATGCTTGTTCATACGTAAACTCCTAAAAAGGTTGATCTTGCCAGCACCTGACGGGGTGCTGGTCTTATGCGAGTGAGTCGGTTACGACTACTTGGCGGCCTTACCCAGCTTGCGGCGGATGTGCTCGCCAACGTAGTGGATACCCTTGCCCTTGTAAGGCTCGGGAGGACGATGGCCGCGGATCTCAGCGGCGATCTGACCGACCTGCTGCTTGTTGATACCCTTGACGTTCACGTGGGTGTTGTCGGGAACCTCGAAGGTGATGCCCTCGGGAGCCTCGACGATCACGGGGTGCGAGAAGCCCAGGGAGAACTCGAGGTTCTTGCCCTTCTGCTGCACGCGGTAACCGACGCCGGCGAGCTCGAGCTTCTTCTCGAAGCCCTCGGAAACGCCAACAACCATGTTGTGGATGAGGGCGCGGGTGAGGCCGTGGCGGGCACGGGTCTCACGCTCGTCGTCGGGACGGGAAACGGTGAGGACATTGTCCTCGACGTTGATAGCGAGCTTCTCAAAGACATCGAGCTCGAGCTGGCCCTTGGGGCCCTTGACGACAACGTTGTTGCCGTTGACTGCCACTTCGACTCCGGCGGGAATCTGGACAGGCTTATTACCGATACGAGACACGGTGATCTCCTTTCCTTCTACCTACCGAGCGAATTACCAGACGTAAGCGATGATCTCGCCGCCGACGTTGTGCTTGCGAGCATCGCGGTCGGTCATGACGCCATGGCTGGTGGAAATAATGGCGGTACCAAGGCCACCGCGGACGCGGGGCATGTCGGCAACGCCGGTGTACTTACGCAGGCCCGGCTTGGAAATGCGGCGGATGCCGTTGATGACCTTAGCCTTCTTGGGACCATACTTAAGCGTGATGTGCAGAGTCTTCTGGGGAACGGTGTCCTCGACATCGTAGCCCTCGATGTAGCCCTCCTCGTGCAGAACACGAGCGATCTCGACGAGCTTCTTGCTGCTCGGCATGGAGACCGTGGCCTTGTTCACAGAGTTAGCGTTACGGATGCGCGTAAGCATATCTGCGATCGGGTCTGTAAGGTTCATACAGATTCTCCTTCGTTCTTGATGAACACGTGCTCTTGGTTCTTCACCGCCCTTAACGGCAAAGCCTTTTTAGCGCGTTTTCCCTGTTCCAAACTGATGCTTGAAACGCTGGTAGTGACTTACCAGCTGGCCTTCTTAACGCCGGGAAGCTCGCCCTTGAGTGCAAGCTCACGGAAGCAGACACGGCACAGGCCGAACTTGCGGTACACAGAGTGCGGACGGCCGCAGCGCTGGCAGCGCGTGTACTCACGAGTAGAGAACTTCTGCTTGCGATTGCACTTGACGATCATCGATGTCTTAGCCACTTATATCCTCCTCACATAGAGTATTGTTCGCCCCAAGCGCCGCCCCCTTGTGGGAACGGCGCTTATAGGGCAGGTGAACCTATTTCTTGAACGGGAAACCGAAGGCGTCCAGAAGGGCCTTGGCCTCCTCATCGGTGTTGGCGGTGGTCACGAAAGTGATGTCCATACCACGCTGGTGATCGACGGAGTCGAAGTCGATCTCGGGGAAGATGAGCTGCTCGGTGACGCCCATGGAGAAGTTACCACGGCCGTCGAAGCTCTTGGCGGAAATGCCGCGGAAGTCGCGGATACGGGGGATCGCGACGGAGGTCAGACGATCGAAGAACTCCCACATACGGTCGCCACGCAGGGTAACCTTGCAGCCGATCGGCATACCAGCGCGCAGGCGGAAGGTAGCGATGGACTTACGGGCACGGGTGATCATCGGCTGCTGTCCGGTGATGGCGCGCAGGTCGCGCACGGCACCGTCGATGGCCTTGGAATCGGTAGCGGCCTCGCCGACACCCATGTTCACGACGATCTTCTCAAACTTGGGGATCATCATGACGTTCTCGTACTGGAACTTGTCCTGAAGCTGCTGCTTGACCTCGTTGTTGTACTTGGTCTTCAGACGCGGCACATACTTCTCTTCTGCCATTGTTCACTCCTTCTTGGGGTTTTAAGCACGGGGCGTGGCCACGATGGGTTGTCCTCGTACCTCCTGGCTGCATCCGCGCCGCTCATGGCATTTTGCGGTTTGGACTCGACGCAGCAGGAGCCGACAAAACAATCGGTACTATACGCGCATCGTGAGCGTATTTCCAGAAAAACCTCGTCTGCCTGCACAACTCCACAACTCCCCCGCACAAATGGGTCCCAACAAGCAGTTGCGGTGAAATAGGGACTGTTGGGCGGCCTAACAGGCTTAAACAATCCGTATTTCACCGCAACTTAATTGGTGGGGATGCGATTAGCGCTTGCGGGGGACGAGTTTGGTGCGGCGCAGGTGAATCATCTCGGCGGCGATGGAGATGGCGATCTCCTCGGGGTCCTCAGCCTCGATGGCAACGCCGATCGGAAGGTGCAGCTCGTCGATCTGGTCCTGCGTAAAGCCTTCCTGCTCCAGGCGGGCACGCACAAAGGCCGTCTTGCGGCGCGAGCCCAGACAGCCCAGGTAGGCAGGCTTGGCGCGCATGGCCTGAATCACCACGTCGATATCGGACTTGTGACCCGCCGTGGCGACGACCACCAGGTCGCGCGGGCCGATGGGGCACAGCTCGCTCAGGTTCTTGTAATCGACCAAGCGACGATCGTAGACACCGGGCACCCAATCGGGGGTCAGCGTGCCGGGGCGGTCGTCGCACGCCACGACGGCAAAGCCCGCCGCCGTGAGCACCCGCGCCGTCGCGGCGCCCACGTGGCCGCAGCCAAAGATATAGGTCAGGCCCTCGGGGCAGAGCGTCTCGATGTGCGCCGCGGGAATCTCGGAGGCGGCGTTGGTGTAGGTGACCTTACTCCCCTCCTCCACCAGCGAAAGCTCGGGGCAGCCGGCAATGGTATGGCGCGATGCCTCGCCATGGTACTCGACCACATCGCCCTCCAGGGCCTGAATGACAAACGGTTCAAAGTCGATGACGAAGTCGCCGATACGTCGATACGTCAAGACGTCGGCAATTTCCTGGAACAACGGTGC
>URVK01000169.1 GCA_900551305.1 uncultured Collinsella sp. | reverse complement strand
CATAAACGTTGGGTCGTTGAGACACGGGCGGCATGCGGCGGCATCGAGCGCATCCCCCAAGCGAGCCGTATAGGTATCCCAGGCACGGCGCCCGCGCTGATCGAGCATCTCCAGATCGACCTGATCCGACCCAATCATCGATGCCATCGCAGCGCCCAGACGCTGATGGCGCGCCTCGAGCACATCTGCCAGCTCCGTCATAGCCGGCGCCACCGATTCGGCCGCCGCCGTGGGCGTGGAGGCGCGGCGGTCGCCCACCATGTCGCAAATCGAGGTATCGGGCTCATGGCCAATGCCGGTCACCACGGGCACGGGACAAGCCGCCACCGCGCGGGCAAGCTCCTCGTCATTAAAGGTCATGAGGTCCTCAAAGGAGCCGCCGCCGCGCACCAGCAAGATGCAGTCGGGCGCCGGCGTGACGGCGGCGGCACGGCGCAGGCCCTCGATAAGCTCGGCCGGTGCGCCCTCGCCCTGGACCTTGGCGCCCACGCAGACGAGCTCGACGAGCGGGTTGCGACGACGCAATGTGCGCTTGACGTCGTCGATTACGGCGCCCGAAAGCGAGGTGACGACCGCCACGCGGGAGCAGAACACCGGGATGCGGCGCTTGCGCGCTTCGTCCATCAGGCCCTCGCGGCGTAGCTTTTCGGCCAGTTGCGCCACTTGTTGACGCAGCAAACCCTCCCCCGCCAGCGAAAACGAGCGAGCGACAAAGCTCATGCGGCCCGTGGCCTTATAGAGATTGAAGCTGCCCTTAAAGCTCACCTGCATGCCGTCGCGCAGATCGAACGTGCGCTTGAGATAGGCGCCCTTCCAAATGATGCAGTCAACGGCGGCCGAATCGTCCTTGATCTGGAAATAGCAGTGACCGCTTCGGGCGTTGGGACCACGAAAACCTGTGACCTCGCCCAGAACGCTCAGCTGCGGAATGGCATCGAGCGCACCGGCGGCGATCTCCACCGCCTGGCTCACGCTGAGCTCCTTGCGCTCCTGATCGTCCGAACCGTCGAACTCGGCGGAAACGGCATTGCCGGTTAGGTTCCAGCCTGCCACGCAGCCTCCTTTCGTTATCGAGCACAGAGGCTCCGGCCCCGTGCGAAATTAAGTCCAACACATAGTACAGCGCCGCGGGGACACGAATCCCCCGCGGCGCCCAGTGACCCAATTTGTTATCGGTTGGAGTTTCTGTTGTAGCGAGCCATAAGGTAGAGCAGTTGAATGATCGAAGTGAGTGCTGCGGCCACATAGGTAAGCGCAGCTGCCGTCAGGACCTTCTTGGCACCGTTGACCTGCTTGGAACTCATACCCGACTGCTCAATATACGCCACGGCGCGCCGACTAGCATCAATCTCAACCGGCAGCGTAATCAGTTGGAACAGCACGCTAAACGAGAAGAAGATCAGTGCGAGGGTCGTGAGTCCCGCGATGTTCATAAACAGACCCATGAGCAGCACAATGGTCCAAGTGTTCTGGGTAAAGTTGACAACCGGAACCAGGGCGGTACGCACTTTCATCATGGCGTAACCGCTTTGACGCTGGGCGGCATGGCCCGCCTCGTGGCAGGCGACGGCAACGCTTGCGACCGACCCGCCCGAACGGTTGGCATCCGAGAGATACAGGTTATTGTCCTGCGGGTTGTAATGGTCGGTGAGCTCGCCGGCGACACCCTTGATACCCACGGCGTTGCAGCCGTTGGCGTCGAGCATGCGGCGAGCGACCGTGGCGCCCGTGTCGCCGTCCGAGCGAACCTTGGACCAGGTCTTGTACGTCGAATTGATATAGCTCTGCGCAGCAAGGCCAAGCACTGTACAAACAAGAACAACCAGCAGGTACAGCGGGTCGATGCCAAAGCCGTAACCATAGTAATAAGGCATGCGAATTCCTCCGAATCGAATTACACGTTGGAGGCATTCTACCCACTCAACCGGCTAGGCTTCCCTACAGGAGCTCGATTTTGCCGTCCTTCACCGTCAACCCCATATTGCCCGAGAGCAAATCGTCCAGGCGTGAGCCCACGAGCTCGAAGCGCCAGCCTTCGCGCAGGGGGCTCTGCTCGGGGTGCTCAATATAGTCGGCCAGGTCATCGCGCGAGGCAATGACCGAGGTCGCCACGCCCGAGCGCTCGGCAACTAGGCGAATGAGCGCATACATCAGGTCCGTCACGCTCTCCAACTCCGGAGAGATCTGACGATGCCCGCGCACCATGAGCGGCAGGCGATCGTGCGGGCAGCTCGCGCCGCGCTTGATGGCCATGAGCGCGCCGTCCACGTCGCGCTCCCCCAACTGATCGGTACCGCGAATGCTACGGAACTCCTCAACGCGCACGGGATTGCGCTTAACGAGCGCAAGCAGCGTGTCGTCGGACATGACCCACTTGCGCGGGATGTTACGGCGCTCGGCGCGATCCTCGCGCCAGGCGGCGAGCTCGCGCGCGATGCCCAACTGGTGACGGCTGCACGAATTGATGCGCTTGACCTTACGGAACGCCTCGTGGCGATCGGCACGGTAGTGCGACTCATCGACCAGAGGACGCAACTCGTCGAACACCCAGTCCACGCGGCCCAGCTCGCGCAGGCGGCTCATCATCTCGGTATAGGCGACGATCAGGTATTTGACGTCATCGATCGCGTACTCAATCTGCTTATCGGTCAGCGGGCGACGCGACCAGTCGGTCAGCGACTCGGTCTTGGGCAGCGAGACGCCGCAAAACGTCTGCACGAGCGCGCCGTAGGAAATCTGCTGGCGCTCGCCCAAAAAAGCGGCGGCGACCTGCGTATCGAAAATCGGTCGTGGCAGCACGCCCACGGTATGGAGCATGACCTCCATATCCTGCGAGCAGGCGTGGAAGACCTTGGTCACGCTCTCGTCGGCCATAAGCTCGGCCAGCGGCGAGAGGTCGTCGATTACCAGGGGATCGACCGCGACGCTCTCGGCAGGGGTGGCAATCTGAACCAAGCACAGACGCGGATGGAACGTGCGCTCGCGCAAAAACTCGGTATCGACGGCAATCGCGTCGAACTTACGGGCGCGCTGGCAAAAGTCGAGTAGAGCCTGATGTGTGGAAATGTACATATCAACCCATCGAATAAGGTTAGGCCCGAAAAACACGGGTAGGATATCGGCATTGCCTTACAACTATACTCGGTTAGTCACAGAACGGGAACGTAAGTATGCGCTGCCTTATCATCCACAACCCGGCATCGGGCCCCAGCTCAGATGAAATCTACGCATTTACGCACGCCCTCGCGCAGGGCGGCGACGAGGTCGTGATGCGCTTTATCGGCGATGGCATGGAGCCCGAGGACGCCGTGGCAGACGTGCGCGAATTCGATCGCGTGGTGGTCTCGGGCGGCGACGGCACCGTCTCCAACGTGCTCGACCAGATGCGCGGATGCGGTGTCCCCACGCTCGTCTTCCCCTCCGGTACGGCCTGCCTGTTCTTCAACAACATCGGTAATGCCCCCGAGGCGGCGGCGCTTGCCAAGGCTTGCCGCGCCGGTCGCACGGTCAAAGTGGACATGGGCGAGCTCTTTTGGCTCGACGAGAACGGCAACGAGAAGCGCCACGGCTTCATCATCATCGCCGGCTCGGGCTTCGACGCCGAGATCATGATGAAGGCCGCCCCCACCAAAAACGACATCGGCGAGATCGCCTACTTCCTCTCCGCGCTCGCCACGCCCAATCCCACGGTGGCGCACTTTACGATTGAGCATGACGGCATTGTCGAGGAGCTCGACGGCATCTGCTGCATGGCCGGCAACACCTCGGTCATCCAAAACGACATCAACCTGTTCCCCGACTGCCGTATGAACGATGGCATGGTCGACATTGCGGTCATCGAACCCGTAAAAACTGTGCAGCTTCTACCGACTGTGATCACCGCCGCACT
>URVK01000168.1 GCA_900551305.1 uncultured Collinsella sp. | reverse complement strand
CAGCGCTATATTCCCCCCAAAATCCCCCGGGCGGCCAAAAGCCGCGAAACAGAACCGAAAAGCAACCTGCCGGTTTGTCACGTTTGGCACGTTCTATAATGCTCGTGTTGTAACCTAAAAGAGGAACGTATGGCTTTTACCGACAAACCCGAAAGCGCAAACGAGGCGCAGGATCATTCCCAGCCGCTCGACGACGGCGGCCTTTTCTCCCTTAGCGACGTTATCATGGCAGGCAGGCAACAGCTCACCCGCTCCGAGCATCTCTTGGCTGCCGACACGCGCCGCAACGCCCGTAACCTACTCGCGAGCGCCAAGCTGCTCGCACTCGTCGTCATCGTCTCGCTCGCCATGGGCGTTGCCGCTTGGGCGTTTTTGGCCTCGCTGAATATCGCGACCGACTATCGCGAGCGCCATGCGTGGGTCTACGCCTTGCTTCCCGTTGTGGGCATGGCCACCGCATGGGTGTACAAAAACCACGGTCTCGCCGCCAAGCGTGGCAACAACCTGGTCATTGACTCCGCTCTGGGCACACGCCTCATCCATATGCGCATGGCCGTTCTCACCTTCGTCTGCTCCACGCTCACGCACCTAACGGGCGGATCGGCCGGTCGCGAGGGAGCTGCGGTGCAGATCGGCGGCACCATCGCCAGCAACATCTCGAGCCTCGCCCACCTCGAAAAGCATGACCACCACGACCTCATGCTCGCCGGCATCTCGTCGGCCTTTGGCGCCGTATTCGGCTCGCCCCTTGCCGGAGCTTTCTTTGGCATGGAGATGTGCTTTATCGGCAAGATCGACTACACCGCAGGCATCTACTGCCTGGTCGCCTCGTTTACCGGCTACTTTACATCACTCGCTCTGGGTACCGAGTACGAAGCGAATGTCATCGCCAGCGTTCCCGCCATGACGCCCAAAACGGTCGTTATCGTTGTTATCAGCGCCATTATCTTCGGTCTGACGGCACGCCTCTTTGCCTGGTCGGTTCGAACCGTCAAGAGCCTGTACGGTCGCTTTATCACCAATTACCTCGTTCGCGCACTCATAGGCGCACTCGTGGTTTTGGCCGCCTATGCCCTCCTCGACGCCTGGAACTACGCCGGCCTTTCCACGTGGCTTTCCGGCGCCGGATTTGCCGGCAACACCACCCTGGCGGACGCAGCCATCAAGTTGGTCGTCACAGCGCTTACCCTGGGCGCGGGCTTCCAAGGCGGCGAGGTCACGCCCCTGTTTGGCATCGGCGCGGCGCTCGGTGGCTGGATCGGTTGCCTTACCGGGCTCGACCCCAGTTTTCTGGCGGCTCTCGGCATGCTCGGCGTGTTCTGCGCCGGCCTCAACGTGCCCATCACCACCTGCATGATGGCCATCGACCTGTTCCACGGCACGGCCGCCGGGTTCTTTGTCATCGTGGCCTTTATCAGCTACCTAACCGGCGGACACCGCGGCGTGTACCCTGCCCAGCGCATCATCTCTCCCAAGCGCCGTTCGCTTATTGTGGATGAGGGCGGTACGGTAGCGGATGCTATCGAGCGCCACAACGACCTGATAGAGTAGATGTAATAATCGCCGTGCAGCCACGATCGGGGGCAATTCGACCTGAGCGCGACCGCACTGTCATGTCACACGCCGGGAGTCGCCCCATGCACGCAACTGATTTTGGTCGCACGCTCATTATCGCCAACCCAGCCGCCCAATCGGGTGCGGCGCGCGAAGTTGCCGAGCGCCTGCAACGCTTTTTGGACATGACTGCACGCGCATCCCAGTTTGACCTGGTGCTTACCGAGCACATGGGACACGCCAAGGAGCTGGCCGCACAGGCTCAGGGCTATCGCACCGTTATCGCCCTTGGCGGCGACGGCGTGATTCACGAGGTCGTCAACGGGCTTATGACGCAAAAGCAGAACGCCCGCCCCGCTCTTGCCATCCTACCCGTGGGCTCCGGCAACGATTTTGCCCAGACGCTCGGTATCGAAGATTTCTCCGGCAAGGATTTTGGCGCGCTGCTCTCCTGCGAGCTGCAGCGTCAGGACATCGGGCGCATTCGCTCGTGGAACCCTGCGAGCGGCAGCGGCGATGCTACCGTTGCGTACTACGACCAGACGCTTTCGGTCGGCATCGATGCCGCCATCGGCCTTGGCACCACCGAGCTGCGCGAAAAGACCGGCTTGACGGGCGCTCCGCTCTACACCCTCTCGGGACTTGAGCAGTTTGGTCTGCGCTATCGCAACTACCCCATGACAGTCAGCTTTGACAGCGCGCCCGCCGAGCGCGTGAGGGCGATCATCATGGCGATTCAGCTGGGCCCCACCTATGGCTCGGGCTATCGCATCTGTCCAGACGCCGACCCTTATGACGGCATATTCGACGTCTGCTACGCCTGCGGCCCCGTTCCGCGCGCGGTCGCGCTTCCCATGTTCCTTTCGGCCAAAGATGGCCACCATACCAAGCTGCCACCGGTTCGCATGCGCCGCTGTCGCCATGCCGAGCTTACCTTTGAGGAGCCCGACTACCCCATCCAGGCCGACGGCGAGCCCGTTGTCGCCTCGCGCATCGAGGTCGACATCCTTGCCGGCGCCCTCCACGTCTGGCGCCCCACCCGCTAACCCCACCTAAGTTGCGGTGAAATAGGGACTGTTTTGCGACTTTAGCTGCATAAACAGCCCTTATTTCACCGCAACTTATGAGGAGATCATTCGTCGCTGCCCGGCTTGCGACGGTTGGCCTTTTTAATGGCGTTGAAGTGTTTGTCATTGAGCCTGCGCTGGCGAGAGCGCTGAGGCACCTTGGTCTTTACGCGCCGGCGCGGTGGACGCCCGCGACGCCCAAGCTCAGCGCGCAGCTTACGCAGGCAGCTACTACGGTTTTGGAACTGACTGCGGCTCTCGCGCGCCGTCACGGTAATCCCCGAAGGGATATGCTTCATGCGCACCGCAGAGTCCGTAGTGTTCACGCCCTGCCCACCCGGACCCGTCGCGCGAAACACCTGTACCTCGCAATCGCGCGCCAGCTCCTCAACCGACATCTCGGCAAAGCGCGCATACTCGCGCCAGCCCATCTTGTTCTCATCCATATCAACACCTCCCCTCATACAAAAAATGTGACAAAGGGACGATCCCTTTGTCACATCGCATACCAATCGCTTGTGTTGCGCGCTTAGGCGAAGGTAATCTCGCCGGTCTCGCAGTCCATATCGGCGATACGGGCCAGGCTCTCAACGCGGAAGCCGCGCTCGCGGAGCTTATCGCCGCCGCCCTGGAAGCCCTTCTCCACGGCAATGCCAATACCGGACACCTCGGCACCCGCAGCCTCGCAAATCTTGATAAGACCCTCGAGCGCGCAGCCGTTGGCCAAGAAGTCATCGATGATCAGTATCTTGTCGCCCTCGGACAGGAAACGCTTGCCAACGATGACCGGGTACTCCTTCTGCTTGGTAAAGGAGTAGATAGTCGTGGCATACTGCTCGCCGTCGAGGTTAATGGATTGCGCCTTCTTGGCAAAGACCACCGGCACGCCGCCAAAATGCTGGGCTGCAATGCAAGCCATGCCAATGCCCGAAGCCTCGATTGTCAGGATCTTGTTGATCTCGACGCCCTCGAACAGACGAGCCCACTCGGCGCCCATGTGGTCGAACAGCTCAACATCGCATTGGTGGTTGAGGAAGGCATCAACCTTAAGGACGTTACCGGCCTTTACGATGCCGTCATGGCGAATACGATCCTCAAGCTCCTGCATGGCGCAACCCCTTCTCGCGGCAACGATACCGCGCGATTAATAAACGTTGTTCGATAGTCTACCACGGACCGACCCCCGCCCGCCCCACAAGCCACATCGCACCACAAAGCCGCAAGACCAGTAGATAGGCCCGATTCATGGCAAGCCTGCCTCCACAAGCTAATGGCGG
>URVK01000167.1 GCA_900551305.1 uncultured Collinsella sp. | reverse complement strand
CAGATGCCCCGCCGCTCGGAACGTCCGTCGTCACGGGCACCGGCAACAACGGTGACGATGGCTTTGAGGGTCTGATCTACAAGGGCGTCATCGGCACGTACCTGCACGGCCCGGCGCTGCCCAAGAACCCCGAGCTCGCCGACTGGCTCATCGCGCACGCCCTCGAGCGCCGCGGCGATGCACAGGCCACAGCCCTGCTGCCGCTCAAGTCCCTCGACGACACCTACGAGCACGCCGCCCACGACGCCGCCATGAAGCTCCTCTCCTAACGCCCCACCACCACAAAGGGGACAGGCACCTTTGTGGTGGTTTTGACCCGCCCCAGCGGTTTGTCTCAATCTGTAACATTTAGACCGTTAAAAGTCGTCTTGCTGTTACAGAATGAGATGTTCGTCCCGACGCCTGCCTTTTGTCTCGATCTGTAACAGGTAGAGCCGATTTGCCCGCCCAGATGTTACAGATTGAGATATTTGAAAATCGGAATAGAAGCCTACTCCTTTGTGGTGGTTTTCCAGTTTGCCAACGATATACGCGCCGGCAAAAAAGTCTGCTATACTCTTTCCCGCTGTCCCCATCGTCTAGCGGCCAAGGACGCCACCCTTTCAAGGTGGATATCGCGGGTTCGAATCCCGCTGGGGGCACCATTTAAACTGAGAAGCCCGTTGCCCTCGCGGTGACGGGCTTTTTGCTACCGATATGCCGGGATTCGAACCCGACAGGGTGCGAATCCCGGCATCATCGCAAGGCCCGTGGGCAAAAAATAGCAAATATGAGTAATATTACCAATTTAGTAACAGCGATTTCATGCCATCAGAAGGCGATTTAGACGCCAGGGGTCCTACGGCGGAAGAATTAAAGGCGCTTATCAGCTGAGTACTTGGACATATGTTGCGTAACACTGCATATTTTGCAAAAAGATAATGCTACGGGACTTGTGACAGTACTCATATTTGACGTTTTTTGCCCACGACCCCTTATTGCGTGGGTGAATCAGTTGCAAAACGGACTCCAAAGCGTCCTTCGCAAACAAAAAGCCGGGGCCCGCGCGATGCGGACCCCGGCTCAATACCGTGACGATATGTCAGTTACGTTCTACACGTAGAACAGGATGTCGTCGTAGGTCGGGACCGGCCAGTAGTCGGCGGCCACGATCTCCTCCATGGCGTCCACGGCGGCGCGCAGCGTATCCATAGCGGGAACGACCTCGTGTGCATACACATTGGCCTGCTCCTGGCCATCGAGGGCCTCGGCCTTCTGATGCACGGCGTCGAGCGCCTTGATGGAGTCGTTGATGGCGGTGATGCCGTTGCAGAGCTTGTTGAGCGTGTTCTGCTCGCACTGCATGGCGGCCTCAGCACCGGCGGCACGAATAGTCTCGAGGCCCTTAGCGACCTTGGTGGCGTAGGCGGTAATGACCGGGCGATAGGTACGACGCGCCTCGCGAACCATCGTGGTAGCCTCGATGTTCATGAGCTTGTTGTACTTCTCGAGCTTGCAGTCGTAACGGCACTGGGCCTCGGCCTTGGTCAGGACACCCGTCTCCTCAAAGAGCGCAATGGCCTTATCGGAAACAAAGGCGGGCAGGGCGTCGGCCGTGGTCTTGTTGTTGGCAAGGCCGCGCTTCTCGGCCTCGATGGGCCACTCGTCGGAGTAACCGTCGCCGGAGAACAGGATGCGCTGGTGATCGGTCAGCACCTTCTTGCAGTACTCGAGCGCGGCGTCCTGGAACTTATCCTCGGGCGTACCCTCGAGTGCGTCGGCGAAGGACTTGAGCGACTTGGCCACGGCGGCATCGAGCACCAGGTTGGAGTCGGAGACGTTCTGCTCGGAGCCGCAGGCACGGAACTCGAACTTGTTGCCGGTGAAGGCGAACGGGGAGGTGCGGTTGCGGTCGGTGTTGTCCTGCATCAGCTTGGGCAGGGTATCGGCGCCCAGGTCGAGCACGCCGCGCGTGGCATGGACGGAAGCCTTGCCATCGATGATCTTCTCGACGACCTCGGTAAGCTGGTCGCCCAGGAAGATGGACATAATCGCCGGAGGAGCCTCGTTGGCGCCCAGACGATGGTCGTTGCCGGCCGAGGCAACGGAGGCACGCAGGAGCTCCTGATAGTTATCGACGGCCTCGATCACCGCGGTGAGGAAGACGATGAACTGCAGGTTGTCGAGCGGAGTGTCGCCCGGATCGAGCAGATTCTCGGACTCGGTGCCAAGCGACCAGTTGTTGTGCTTGCCCGAACCGTTGATGCCCTCGAAGGGCTTCTCGTGCAGCAGGCAGACCAAGTCGTGACGGGAGGCGATGAGCTTCATCTTCTCCATCATGACCAGGTTCTGGTCGATGGCCTCGTTGACCTCGCCATAGACAGGGGCGAGCTCATGCTGGCAGGGAGCGACCTCGTTGTGCTTGGTCTTGGCGGGAATGCCAAGCGCCCACAGCTCATCGTCCAGGTCCTTCATATAGGCCGAGACGGTGGGGCGGATAGCGCCAAAGTAGTGCTCCTCGAGCTCCTGGCCCTTGCAGGGGGCAGCGCCAAAGAGGGTGCGGCCGGTGATGACCAGGTCCCTGCGCTTGCGGTAAGCGTCTTTCTTGATCAGGAAGTACTCCTGCTCATCGCCCACGGAAGGAACGACCTTCTTGGGGGTCTTACCAAACAGCGCCAAAACGCGCTTGGACTCACGCGAGAGCGCGGTCATGGAGCGCAGCAGCGGGGTCTTCTTGTCCAGGGCCTCGCCCGTGTAGGAGCAGAAAGCCGTGGGGATGCACAGGACATCGTCCTTAATGAAGGCGGGGCTGGTAGGATCCCAAGCGGTGTAGCCACGGGCCTCGAAGGTGGCGCGCAGGCCGCCGTTGGGGAAGCTGGAGGCGTCAGGCTCGCCCTGGATGAGGTTCTTGCCCGTAAACTTGGTAATGGCGGTGCCGTCGTGGTTGGGCTCGAGGAAGCTGTCGTGCTTCTCGGAAGTAATGCCCGAAAGCGGCTGGAACCAGTGCGCGTAGTGCGTCGCGCCCTTGGAGATGGCCCAGACCTTCATGGCGTGGGCAACGGCGTTGGCCACATCCAGGTCGAGCGGCTCACCGTCCTCGAGGGTTGCAGCAAGGCGCTTCCAAATGTCCTTGGGGAGGTAGTCCTTCATGACTTCCTCAGAGAACACCATGGTCCCGAAGCGGTCAGTAAGATCGGCCATACGGAACTCCCTTCGTATCGGCACCGCGTGAGAAGCGGTGTTGATTACTAACGAACGAGTCATAGCTTAGACTCGCCGTGTTTCCGCGACATTACCGTTATGTTGCTGTCGCGAAACCAATCAATGAGGTTACCGCATCACAGCGGCGCTGCCGCCCTTAATGGCCAATCAACTGTATAAATTGCAGACCTCTCCCCATAGTTTAAGGGTAGTCAATTTGGGATGGAGCTCTATTAACTGGTATTTTGCATCAGATACCAGTCTTTATAGTCCGTGCCTAGATTAGCCGCTCTGTTATAGAGAAAGCCGATAGCAAGGCATCTTTGATTGGTATCCCCGAATAACGAGTGAAACTCCACCGTGACACAGTGGTGCTGTAGAATCCTTACAACACATCACACTATTACGTATCTAGAGGAGCACGATATGCGCGTCGACGAGGTTTTTAAGCAGGCAGCATCCCGGGGCACCGCGCCCGTTTCGTTTGAGATGTTCCCGCCCAAGGGCGAGCTCACCCTCGACACGGCTCGCGAAGTGGCAGGCAATCTGTGCAAGCTTTCGCCGAGCTTTGTCTCGGTCACCTGCTCGGCCGGCGGCTCGGGCAACGGTGCCACCACCGCCCCCATCGCGCATATGATTTCGAGCGAATTCGACACGCCCTCGGTGGCACACCTTACCTGCGTGGGCCGCTCGCATGCCGATATCGCCGCCAAGATCGACGAGTATCGCACCGCCGGCGTTGAAAACATCCTGGCCCTGCGTGGCGATCTCCCTGCCGGCG
>URVK01000166.1 GCA_900551305.1 uncultured Collinsella sp. | reverse complement strand
CCGTGGGCTGGTTTGCGCTCGCCCCCGCCCGCCGCGAAGTCACGGTCGGCGGCTCGCCCATTGCGCTCACGGCCCGCGAGTTCGATGTCCTCGCCCTGCTTATGGCGCATGCCGAGACCGTGCTCACGCGCGAACGCATCGCGCACGAAGCGCTGGGCTACGAATACATGGGCGACACCAACAACGTCGACGTGCACATCGCGCATCTACGCGCCAAGATCGAGGACGCCGGCGGCGTCCGCATCATCCAGACCGTGCGCGGGGTGGGCTATGTCTGCCGCGCGTAACGCCGAGGCCAAGCGCGTCACCTCCATCGCCCGCGCCATCAACTGGAGCTATATGTGGCGCCGCCTGATGAGCTACGTTTGGCTCGACCTGCTGCTAGTAGTGATTGTGGCGGCGATCCTTGTCTATGGATACAACCAGACGCTGCCCAACGGCGCGTTTACCGCAGGATGGATCCCCAGCGCCACCGTTCGCGGCATGACGCTGACGCCCGCGCGCGGCTGGGACCTGACAACGCTCACCTATACCGTCGAGCTTGCGCGTACCACCAAGACTTTCCCCCTCGCGCAGGACCTCGTCACGCTATGGCCTCTCTACCTTGTCGTTGTGGGTTGGCAGGTCATCAGCGTGCTCAACATGCTCGGCGGCGCCCGCCGCGTGCGCCGCACCATGGCGGCGCTCAACGATCTGGCCCTGCGCGTGGACGAACTCGGCCGCATGCAACTCGCCGGCGGCAAAATGGAAACACTGGAGCAGGCCATCGAGCGCGCAAGCGTCGACTCGCCGAGCGTCACCACCGGCGACGCCGACCTGGCAAGCATCGAGGTCGCACTCAACCGCCTGCTGCGCCAGATGCAAGAGGCCAAGCTGCAGCAGATGCGCTTTGTCAACGACGCGAGCCACGAGCTGCGCACGCCCATCGCGGTGATTCAGGGCTACGTGAACATGCTCGACCGCTGGGGTAAGGACGACCCGGACGTGCTGGCGGAATCCATCGCGTCCCTTAAAGCCGAAAGCGAGCACATGCAAGAGCTTGTGGAGCAGCTGCTGTTTTTGGCACGCGGCGATGCCGGGCGCACGGTCCTGCGGCGTGCGCATACCAACTTGGCTGCACTGGTCAGCGAGGTATGCGAAGAATCGCAGATGATCGATACCGAGCACACGTATCGGCTGGCTTCTGACGCTGCGCTTGCCAGCGACCCGCGCTGCGACGCGCCCGTCGACGTGGCGCTCGTGAAGCAGGCTCTGCGCGTGATCGTGCAAAACGCCGCCAAGTACTCGGATGCGGGAACGACCGTCACATTTGGCATAACGCCAGATGCGGGCGCGGGCACGATCGACATAAGTGTTGAGGACGAGGGCATCGGCATGAACCAGGAATCCGCAGCTCACGCGTTCGAGCGGTTCTACCGTGCCGACAACGCGCGCGATGCCGGCGCACAGGGTTCGGGTCTGGGGCTTGCGATCGCCAAGTGGATCGTCGACAGCCACGGCGGCGTCATCGGTGTGACCTCGGTCGAAGGGGTCGGCAGCCGCTTTACGATTCGCCTGCCACGATAGGAAGCCCCTCGGCATAAATAAAGGGATAGGGCCACGCGACCCTATCCCTTTTTGCCAGCTATGGCAGCTTGTGCGCTACTCGCGGCACAGGTGCACGGCGAAACCGGCGAACTCGCGCTTAAAGTACACGAGCTTGGTACCACCGTCGGGCAGCAGCGCGCGCGACTCTTCGTTGACCTCGAGCCCGCGCTCGGCAAACCACTTCTCAGCTGCATCGATGTCGTTAACGGCAAAGCCGATGTGGCCCTTGGTGCCACGACCGTTCTGCTTCATGATCTCGACCAGCGAATCGTTGAAGTACGAAACCGGGGTCTCGATGACGGGCAGGCCCATCATCGTCGAGAACAGCTCCGCGATCTCCAGGGCGTCTGCCGGGTCGGTGGCGTTAATGCCCACATGGGCAACGCGCATGCCAAAGAGCTCGACCGGATTGGCGTTCTGCTCATTCATACAGTCAGCGCCTACTGAGCCATGACGTCGAGAACGGCCTTCTCGGCAGCGACGCGGTTCATGCCAGTCATGAAGGGCACGCCGCTCACGTACGGGCAGGTGAGGCCCTCGGGGGCAACGGTGGTGGCGATCAGCAGGTCGGCGCCCTCGTCGCAGTAATCCTTGGCCTCGGAGATGGCGCACTGCACGATCTCGTACTTGTCGGCATAACCGTTGGCGTCGAGCAGAGTAGCGACCTTCTGGGCAACGAGCGTGGAAGTAGCAGCGCCAGCACCGCAAGCCAAAACGATCTTCTTCATAGGTAATGTCTCCCTTCATGGTTTACTTTAGGTAAGTGTACCGCAGCGAGCGATGGCACTCGGCCTCGATGAGCTTTTATGCCAGTTTGCTTGCGCGCTGCGTATAATACATCTAGTACGTGTTGTCATACCGCTCGCTTTATGAGCGACTAAGGACCCTAATATGCCCGATTCCCGCACCCTCTGGACCGCCGTCGTTATCATCTGCATCGCCGTGTCGGTGTTCTTTAGCGTCAAAAAACGCACCACGTTTAAGCGCCTGCAGCAGCTTATGGCTGCCAAGCAGTGGGACGAGTTCGATCGTTTGCTCGACGGCAAACTCACCAGCATGCTGTACCCGCGCTACAACCGCGACTACCTGCGTCTGAACTCCTATCTGCTGCGCGAGGACCACGAGCGCGCCAGCGAGATGTTCGACCTACTGCTGGGACTCAACCTCCCCAAGATGCAGCGCGTCGACTTGGTGATTAAGGCCTTTAACTACTATGTTGGCCAGGAGGACCGCAAAAAGTCCAAAGAGCTGTTGCACGAGATCAAGGGCTTTGAGGGCGGTCAGGCCGAGGCAGTTGCGCACGAGTGTCAGCTGATGTACGACACGATGATCCTCAAGCGCCACAACGACATTCCCGAGCTGGAGCGCATGCTCGAGGATGTCGGCGACGACCCGGTCAAGCGCTGCCGCTTGGAGTACCTGCTAGCCCTGCAGTACCAGAACAAGGGCGACGAAGCCAAGTTCCAGGAGTTCCTGGAGAAGTCGGGCCAACACTCGATGGCCGTCAACGCGTAACGGACGGCTTGTGCTAGACTTCTAGTCTCACGGGGGCGTGGCGGAATTGGCATACGCAGGAGACTTAAAATCTCTCGCCGCAAGGATTGTGGGTTCGAGTCCCACCGCCCCTACCATATGGAGCTTTCGAGCCCGTGTTCCTCAGGGATGCGGGCTCGCTTCTTTTAGATGCCGGTGAGACTCGAACCCGCGAGGGGGCGAGCGTTAAGCGGACGCGCAGCGTCCGTAGCGAGCCGGCGAGGGCGCCGACAGGCGGCCGAAGCCGGTGCGGATTTGCGCAGCAAATGCGCGGACGTCCCACCGCCCCTCCCATATGGAGCTTTCGAGCCTGTGTCCCCAAGGGATGCGGGCTCGTTTCTTTTACACGCCGGCAGGGCTCTAAGTTGCGGTGGAATAGATCCTGTTTATACCGTTTACCAGCTTATTTAGGAACTATTTCACCGCAACTCAGAGGAAGACGGTTAAAGAGCACTCAGGCTCGGGGTCCAGCCGATGGTGGGGGTCGCGCCGTCGAGAGTCTCGTTGATGGTGGCGGCCATGCCGGCGAGTAGGCTGTTCTCGCTTACGGTGAGCGTCTTGTAGCCGCCGGCACCCCTCAGGCGCAACGAGCCCGGCACGCATGAGTTCGCGGATCACCACGGCGCCAGCCAAGATCACGCCCGCGCGTTTGGGCTGTACACCCGGTAGCGCGGCGATGCCTTCCGCGTCCAACACAGACATGCGCTCGATAGCGGCCGAGACCTGCTCCAGCGACAGCTCGCGTAGGTGAACAAAGCTCGAATCGTACGGTTCCAGCTCGTGGACCAGAGCCACCAGCGTAGTCACCGTGCCACCCACCGCGACCAGACGCTCGGCGCGCTCAAA
>URVK01000165.1 GCA_900551305.1 uncultured Collinsella sp. | reverse complement strand
CGGCAGGTCGCCTACATGGTACGCACACTCACACAGCTCGATCACGACCCGCATCCCGACCATGCCGCCGATGCCCTGGCCTGCGCCATCTGCCACGTAAACCTCAGCCGCACCCGCGCCCTCACCGGTGGCGAGTTCTATCAACAGAGAGGAACCGGATACTGATGATTTCCCAGCTCCACGGAACGCTTGTCGAGGCCACGATGAGCTCTGCTGTCGTCGATGTGTCGGGCGTTGGCTTTGAGCTCGGCATCTCGGGCAGCACTGCGGCCACGTTGCCGACGCCCGGCGGCGAGGTCCGCCTCTACACGCGTATGCAGGTGCGCGAGGACGCCATGACACTTTTCGGTTTTTCCTCAAAGGATGAGCGCACGATGTTCGACCGGCTCGTGTCCGTTTCGGGCGTTGGCCCGCGCCTGGCGCTCGCCGTGCTTTCCACCTATACCGTGGGGCAGCTGTATTCGCTGGTGATGGCCGAGGACGACAAGGGCATGGCCAAGGTACCCGGTGTGGGCAAAAAGACAGCTCAGCGCCTGATCCTGGAACTCAAGAGCACCTTTGCCAAGGATAAGGGCTTTGTGCCGGTCGACGTGATTCCCGGCCAGGTTGCGATGCCGGTTCCCGCCGCCGCTCCTTCGGCGATCGATGATGCCCGTGCGGCGCTCCTTTCCATGGGCTTTAGCCTGCAGGAGACCGATGTTGCCCTGAGCGGGTATGATGGGCAGAATATGCGTGTCGAGGATCTGCTCGGCGCGGCGCTTAAGCGACTCGGAATGGATGCGTGATGTGGGAAGCCGATGACTCTCAGGACCTGTGGGCGACGCCCGGCAACTCGCCGGCGGCATCCATGGCGCACGGCGAGCGCATGGTGGGCTCGGAGCTGACGGCCGAGGACCTCGATGTCGACCGCACTTTGCGCCCCCAGCGCCTGGACGATTACTGTGGTCAGGAGCACATCAAGCAGAGCCTGCGCGTGTTGATCGAAGCGGCGCAGAGCCGTGGCGAGACGCTCGACCACGTGATCTTCTCGGGTCCTCCGGGCCTGGGCAAGACCACGCTGGCCACCGTTATCGCCAACGAGCTGGGCGCTCAGATCAAGACCACGAGTGGCCCTGCCATCGCGCGCACGGGCGACCTGGCGGCCATCCTTACTAACTTGCAGCCGGGTGATGTGCTGTTTATCGACGAGATCCACCGCCTCAACCGTTCGGTCGAGGAGGTCCTGTACCCCGCGATGGAGGACTTTGCCCTCGATATCGTGATTGGCAAGGGTCCGGCGGCGCGCTCGATTCGCCTGGATATTCCCAAGTTTACGCTGGTAGCGGCAACGACCCGCTCAGGCATGTTGACCGGCCCGTTGCGCGACCGCTTTGGCATTTCGTATCGCCTGGATTACTACACGGTCGAGGAGCTCGCGCAGATTGTGACGCGCTCGGCGACTATCCTGGGCGTGACGATCGACCATCCCAGTGCACTCGAGATCGGCTCGCGTTCGCGCGGCACGCCACGTCTTGCCAACCGCCTTCTCAAGCGCGTGCGCGATTACGCACAGGTGCGTGGCAGCGGCCCTATCGAGCTCGATATCTGCCGCCAGGCGCTCGAGTTCTTCGAGATCGACGAGCTCGGTCTGGACTGGATGGATATTCGTATCTTGGAGACGCTTGCCAAGACGTTCTCCGGCCGTGCTGTAGGCCTGACGACCCTTGCCAGTGCGGTGGGCGAGGACCCGGGCACGCTCGAGGATGTCTATGAGCCCTATTTGCTGCAGTGCGGGTTGATGATTCGTACGCCGCAGGGCCGTCAGGCAACCCTTCGCACCTTTGAGCACCTGGGGATTGAACCTACCGTTTAGGGCGCTTTGTTTTGGCGGGCTGTTGGGCTATCGCTGGGCATCGGGTAAACATATCGCCGTTCATCGGTTATGGGCGTTTTACTATTGCGCGCCCGTGCTATGCTGAATTGGTCTTTTTCTCATTCGGTAACGAAAGGACCGCCCATGCCTACTGACATCGAAATCGCACGTTCTGTCACGCCACTGCCTATTACCGAGGTGGCCAAGAACGCCGGCGTCGACGTTAAGCACCTTATTCCGTACGGCTTCGACAAGGCTAAGGTCGACTATTCACTGCTCAACGAGCCGACTGATCACCAGGCCAAGCTCGTCCTCGTGACCGCTATCAACCCAACGCCCGCGGGCGAGGGCAAGACCACCACGACCATCGGTCTGGCCGACGGCCTGCGTCGTCGCGGCGTCAAGAGTGCCGTTGCCCTGCGCGAGCCTTCGCTCGGCCCCGTCTTTGGCGTTAAGGGCGGTGCTGCCGGCGGCGGCTGGGCTCAGGTCATCCCCATGGAGGATATCAACCTGCACTTTACCGGCGACTTCCACGCTATCGGTGCCGCCAATAACCTGCTGGCCGCCATGCTTGATAACCACATCCAGCAGGGCAATCAGCTCGGTATTGACGTTAAACGCATCACTTGGAAGCGCGTCGTCGATATGAACGACCGTCAGCTGCGCCACGTCATCGACGGCATTGGCGGTAAGGCCCAGGGCGTGCCGCGCGAGGACGGCTTCGATATCACCGTCGCCTCCGAGGTCATGGCAATCCTGTGCCTGTCCACGAGCATCAACGATCTTAAGGAGCGCTTGGGCGAGATCGTTGTCGGCTACAGCTATGCCGGCGAGCCCGTCCGTGCCCGCGACCTCAAGGCCCAGGGTGCCATGGCCGCGTTGCTTAAAGACGCGCTCAAGCCCAATCTGGTGCAAACGCTCGAGGGCACGCCCGCGTTTGTCCACGGCGGTCCCTTCGCCAACATTGCTCACGGCTGCAACTCTATCATGGCCACGCGTATGGCGATGCGCTTTGGCGATGTTGCCATTACCGAGGCCGGCTTTGGCGCCGACCTGGGTGCCGAGAAGTTCCTCGATATCAAGTGCCGCATGACGGGCGTTCGCCCCAGCGCCGTCGTGATCGTCGCTACCGCTCGTGCGCTTAAGTACAACGGTGGCGTCGCCAAGGCCGATCTCAACGAGGAGAACCTCGAGGCACTCAAGGCTGGCATGCCCAACCTGTTGCGTCACGTCGACAACATCCAGAACGTATATGGTCTGCCCTGCGTGGTCGCCATCAATCGCTTCCCGACGGACACCGAGGCCGAGCTTGCTCTCATCGAGTCCGAGTGCCAGAAGCTCGGCGTCAACGTTAAGCTTTCCGAGGTCTGGGCCAAGGGCGGCGAGGGCGCGCTCGAGCTTGCCGATGAGGTCATGCGTCTGATTGAGCAGCCGAGCGAGCTCAAGTTTGCCTATGAGGACGGCGCTGATGTCGCTGATGCCCTCGAGGCCGTTGCCACCAAGGTCTACCGCGCCGACGGCGTTGACTTTACGCCGGCCGCCAAGCGCCAGCTCGCCGAGCTGCGCGAGAATGGCTTTGGCAACCTGCCGGTGTGCGTCGCCAAGACGCAGTACAGCTTTAGCGACAACGCCAAGGCCCTGGGCGCTCCCGAGAACTTCCGCATCACCGTGCGTGAGCTCAAGGTTTCTGCCGGCGCCCACTTTGTGGTCGCGCTGACCGGCAGTGTTCTGACCATGCCTGGTCTGCCCAAGGTGCCCGCGGCCGAAAACATCGACGTCGACAACGACGGCGACATCACCGGCCTGTTCTAAGCCTGCTGTCCATAGCTGCTAGCCCGCCCCGTCGCGCCTACCAAGGCTCGGCGGGGCTTTTTGATCCTTAGGCACGCGCATGTCTTGTAGATACCGGCGGGCTTTGCCCATCATAGGCTTTTGCGCGGGTAGAATGCATGGATAACTTGATGCTTGCAGGCGACGGAAAGGAAACGTTGCATGGACCAGGACAAGACGACCGTGATGGGCGGCTACGGTTCCGCGCAGGCTGGCGATAGCGCCGATGCGACTCGCGTTGTTTCCAACCCCGGTTATACCGACCCCGCCGCGACGCAGACGTCTGCCCAAC